>WQWK01000414.1 GCA_009785395.1 Conexibacteraceae bacterium | reverse complement strand
CCTGAGCCGCTGCAGCGTCCGCTCGAGCTCGGCGAGCGAATAGGGCTTGCGCAGCACGGCGTCCGGCAAAACACCGGTCTGATCCTCCGACAGCTCCGCATAGCCGGTCGCGAGCACGATAGGCGCACCGATCCCGACCTCACGCAGCGCGGTGGCGAGCAGGAGCCCGTTCATGCCGGGCATCGCGTAGTCCAGTACTACGAGCGCCGGCGGAGACGGCAGCGTGCGCACCGTGGCGAGCGCCTCCCCGGCCCCGGCCGCCTCGACGACGTCGTAGCCGAGGTCGCGCAGCATCTCGACGCTGACCTGTCGGACACCCGCATCGTCGTCGACCAGCAGCACCAATCCAGCGCTTGTCCGGCATCGCTCGGGCTTGGCATTCGGGACGAGCGCGTCCGCCGACTCGAGCGCGCGGGGCAGCAGCAGCGTGACCGTGGTCCCGTGGCCGAGCATGCTCTGCAGACGAACCGTGCCGCCCGATTGGCGGGCGACCCCGTAGACCTGGCTCAATCCGAGCCCTGGTCCCTCGCCGTGATCCTTGGTGGTGAAGAACGGCTCGAAGGCCCGGGCCTGGACCTCGGGCGGCATGCCGGTGCCCGTATCGGTGACGCTGACGCAGACGTAGGAGCCGGGCTCCGCGTCGGGGTCGCCGACGCCGACGATCTCGTTCCAGGTGGTCAGGGTCAGAACGCCGCCGTCTTGCATGGCGTCGCGCGCGTTCAGGGCCAGGTTGAGTACCGCCGCCTCGACCTGGCTCGGATCCACCATCGCGAGCCACAAATCCGGATCGAGCCGCGTCTCGATCCTAAGCCGCCGGCCGAGTGTGGAGCTGGCAAGGGCGACGAGATCGGCGACGAGCCGATTGAGGTCGGTGGGCCGGGCGGCGAGACGCTGGCGGCGGGAGAAGGCGAGCAATTTCGAGGTCAGCTGCGCGCCGCGCTGCACCGCTTCCATCGCGCGCGCGAGAAGCGCGTGGAGCTTATCGTCCTGCCCGCCAAAGCGGCGTTCGACAAGCTCGAGATTGCCCAGGATCGTGGCGAGCAGGTTGTTAAAATCATGCGCAACACCCCCGGCGAGCCGTCCCACGGCCTGCAGCTTCTGCGCCTGGTGCAGCACCGTCTCGGTCCGCTCGCGCTCGGCAATCTCGACCTGGAGGCGGTTGTTGCTCTCCGAGAGCTCCCTTGTGCGCTCTGCGACGCGGGCCTCGAGCAGCTGCGCCTGCTGGGCGTGCTCGCTCACCCGCGCTTCGAGCGCGGCCGCCATCTGATTGAAGTCGTCGGCGAGCCGGCCGAACTCGGAGTGGTCTCCGCCGAGGTCGGCCCGTGCCGCGAGATCGCCGCGGCGCCAGCGCCGTGCGGCTGCCAGCAGCTGGCGGGTTGGGCGCTGAATGAACCGTCGGGCCGCGATGAAGGTGATCACCAGGGCGGCCAGGGCGGCCAGGGCGCCGGAGAGCGCGCCGCGCAGGATCGCCCTATCGACGTCGGAGAGCAGATCGGGCGGATAGAAGCCCACGGCCACGACCGGCCCGTCGGCGGCACCCGCTCGGGGATCGTAGGCGAGAATCCTCGAGCGGCCATCGGCGCCGCGCAGCGTGGCGATGCCGGGAGCGGAGGCGGCGATGGCTGGCGCCATCTCTGGGCCGAGCCGGGTCCCGATCGCGGCGTCGGGACCCGGGATACGGGCGAGCACGATCCCGGCGCGGTCGATGACGTCGAGCGTGCTCCGTGCCCGCAGCGATCCGGCCTCAGGCTCGGTCCTGCTCAGGCGCGTGTCGAGCCAGCGGAGATCGAGCGCTGCGATCAGCACGCGATTGGCGCCCGCATCTCCGGCGGGACGATAGGCCAGCGGCAGAAATCCGCTCGCCACCCCTGGCAGTGTTGCATAGCCGCCGACCCGAAAACCGGTTCCCGAAAGGAGCGGGGCAAGCCAGCCGGGCGGCGTGGCCAAGGCACCGGTGAGGTCAGGGTGGGAGGCGCAGACGACGCCCCCCGTGCCGTCGAGTTCGGCGAGGAAGATATAGGCGGGTAGCCTGCCGCTCAGCCCCGACAGGCGTTGCTCGCAGCTCGCCCCGCGGGAAAGCTCGGCCAGTGCGACGAGCAGCGTGCGGCCACCCTCCAGTATGGTGTCGAGATCGGCGTTGGCGAGGTCCGCTTCTCGCTGAGCGATCTGATAGAGCTGAGCACGCCGCTGCCCGTAGAGGCTGGCAAGGGTGATCAGGCCAGCCACAACCATCGGCATCAGGCAGAGCAGGATCAGGAGCAAGAGACGGCGGGACAGCCTCATCGTTCCCTGCCGCGTTCGGTGTCCCGATAGCCGGGATCGTCTGTCGGATCAGGTCCCTCGCCTGCCATGAGGTGCCCTTCAAGCCCGTCTTGTTCGGCCCAGCCGTCGTCGTCACCAGGGCTGCCGACAGCTCCCACGAATCTGCGACAGTGCAAAGCCGCCGTGCTTCACCTTGGCGCGAGCGCAATCCGCGACATCCGTGCGGCCGCGGCCGGTCCGCTTCGGG
>WQWK01000413.1 GCA_009785395.1 Conexibacteraceae bacterium | reverse complement strand
GCTGCACGCCGGTGTTCATGTACGCCTCGTTGTCGTAGCAGAGGAACAGCACGTCGTCGTTGCGCTCGAACATGCCGGACAGGCACGCGAAGCCGATGTCCACGGTGCCGCCGTCGCCACCCTGGCCGACCACGCGCACGTTCGTGCGGCCCCTGGCCCGCAGCGCCGCGGCGACGCCGGTCGCGACGGCGGGCGCGTTGCCGAACAGCGAGTGGATCCACGGGATCTGCCACGACGTCTCCGGATACGGCGTGGAGAAGACCTCGAGGCAGCCAGTCGCGTTCACCGCGATCAGCTGCCGGCCGGTGGCGCGCATCGCCGCGTCGAGGGCGTACCTCGCGCCGAGCGCCTCGCCGCAGCCCTGGCAGGCGCGGTGCCCGCAGGTCAGCGAGTTCATGCGGCCGGGCTCGGACTGGACCGAGCGCAGGTCGTCGGCGAGCAGCCGGTTGCCGACGGCGAAGCTGCCGACCTGGTAGAACTTCACCGGCTGGACAGGCATGTCAGTGGCTCCTAACCGATCTTGTGAGCGACCGCGCCGAGGTCGCGCAGCATGTTCTCGGCGGCCGGGCCAGACCGCCGGGTCGCAGCTGCCCGGCGCAGCTCGCGGTCGATCAGCTCGGTGTTCAGGTCCAGGAACGTCAGCGGCTCCAGGCGGCCGGCGGCCGCCTGGCGGAAGAGGCCGCGCAGCGAGGACTTGGTGATCGCGCGGCCGCCGAGGCCCGCGATCACCGTCGAGCCGGTTAGCTGCAGACTGGACAGCGCAGTGCGGACGTTCGCCGAGACGATCCCGCCGACGCCCACGGCGAGGGCGCGCTCCAGCACGACAACGCGGCTAGCGTGCTGCAGGCTCGCCCGCACCGCCTCGAGCGGGAACGGCCGGAACGAGATGATGCCGAGCGCGCCGATCTTCATGCCGTCCTCGCGCAGCTCGTCGATGGTGTCCTTGATCGTGCCCAGGACCGAGCCCAGCGCGACGACGACGGTGTCGGCGTCGTCCGTCCGGTACGGGCGGATCAGGCCGCCGGAGGTGCGGCCGAATTCGGCGGCGAAACAGGCCGCGACGTCCGGGATCAGTCCCACTGCCTGGCCCTGCCGTGCGTGTGCGAGATAGCGCACCTCGGTGAACGCCTCGGGACCGACCATGGCGCCGATCGACACCGGGTCGTCCGGGTCGAGCAACTGCCGCGGCTCGTAGCGCGGCAGGAAGCGGTCCACCTGCTGCTGACTCGGGATCTCCAGCCGCTCGTGCGCGTGCGTGAGCACAAACCCGTCCATGCACACCATGACCGGGAGGGAGACATCCTCGGCGATCCGGAACGCCTGGATCTGCAGGTCGAGCGCTTCCTGGTTGGTCTCCGCGTAGAGCTGGATCCAGCCGGAGTCGCGCTGCGACATCGAGTCGCTGTGGTCGTTCCAGATGTTGATCGGCGCGCCGATGGCGCGGTTGGCGACCGTCATGACGATCGGAAGGCCCAGCCCGGCCGCGTTGAAGAGCGCCTCGGTCATGTACAGCAGGCCCTGGCTGGCCGTCGCCGTGTAGGCGCGGGCGCCCGCCGCCGAGGCGCCGATCGCGACGGACATTGCGGCGAATTCCGACTCGACATTGACAAACTCGCACGGCGCGAGATCGCCCGCCTTGACCAGGGTTGCGAGCGCCTCGACGATGTGCGTCTGCGGCGAGATCGGGTACGCGCAGATCACCTCGGGGCGGCACAGCGCCACTGCCTCCGCTACGCCGCGCGACCCCTCGATCTGCCCGGTCCGCCCGGCGCCGAACTTCGGTGCCGCCGCCGGCTCTCGCGGAGTCGCCTGGGCGTCGTTGGACCCCTGCTGCCCCTCTACGGGCAGCAGGGGACCCGCCATGCCCTTCGGGCGGGCGTGCTGTGCGGCCGCGTAGGCCGCTCTCGCAGCCGCCACGTTGCCCTCGCCGACGGCGCCGGGGAACCGGCCGCTGATCGCGGCGGCGACCGACTCGATCGAGACTGCCCCGGTCAGCGCGGCGAATCCGCCGAGCAGCGCCGCATTCGGCACAGGGCGGCCGACGTGCCGCTGCGCCAGCTCGGTGGCGGGCACCGTCAGCACGGCGCCCGGCTGGAGCCGGCTGGTGAGTTCCGAGCTGCAAAGGTCGGCAGCGGGCCCCGCGGAGTTGATGACGATCAGGGTGCCGGAGTCCGCGCCCTCGAGCACGTCGACCTGGTGCAGCAGCGTCGGGTCCTGGATGACGATCACGTCCGGGCGCATGACCGGCTCGCGCACCCGGATGGGCTGGTCGTCGATCCGGCAGAACGAGACCACCGGTGCGCCGGTCCGTTCCGAGCCGAAGCTCGGGAAGGCCTGCGCGTGCTTGCCTTCGCTGAAGGCAGCTGCCGACAGTAGCTCGGCCGCGGTCACCACGCCCTGGCCGCCGCGGCCGTGGATCCGGATCTCGAACATAGCTGCGGTTAACCTCCTCAGTGGCCCTGCGCGAGCAGACGCTCGCGGCGTCGCGCTGCTGTGCCGGCCCGCGCTTCGCGGCCTGGCT
>WQWK01000412.1 GCA_009785395.1 Conexibacteraceae bacterium | reverse complement strand
GTTCCGGCACGCTTTCGGGCGCAGATGCACACTAACGGGACCGTTCGGCCAGACGAACGAGAAGCCCCGCTGCGCGCGCGGGCAAGGGCCTTATACTCGACTGCCTTGCGCGGCTGTAGCTCAGTTGGCTAGAGCGTCTGCTTGCCATGCAGAAGGTCGAGGGTTCGAGTCCCTTCAGCCGCTCTCCGAAAGGCCCTGTAAATCGGGGCCTTTCGACGTTCCAGGCCGGACCTCGCGGTGCCCACGGTCGCCCGCCGCCAGGTCCGGATACGAATTGGCTACGAGAACGCGGCCGGTCAGCACGTCGCACGCCTCTTGTAGCGAGCAGCCCAAGACGCCCTCCAGGGCCTCCGTCGAGCCCGCGCCCATGTCGAGAACCTGCTGATAGACGCTGAGTGTCAGCTTCGCGTCGGTGTGACCGAGCAGATACATCGCCCGGCGCGGCGGGACGTTCGCCGCTGCCAGGATCGACGCGAACGTACGCCGGAGCGTGTGGGGCGTCATGTGCGCGATCGGCAGGCGACCCGCGTCGGTGAGCAGCTCGTTGGCGCGCACCAGCACCGGCGCCAGGATGCGGCTGCGCACGTTGTCCGGGCGCTGCGCCGTGCCGTTGCGGGTCGGGAACGCGGGACCAGCCGGACCGACCGGATAGCTCATGCGGTGCTCCACCAGGAGCTCGCGCAGCGTCGGTAGGAGCGGCACGACCCGTTCGCCCGCGTCAGTCTTGGTCGCCTCGCGCGGGATGCGCAGTCGGCCGCTGGCGACGTCGACGTGACCACCGAGCAGCCCGCAGAACTCCGAGATCCGCGGCCCCGCAAGGATCAGCGTCTCCACGACGATGCGGCGCGGGACGTCGTTGCGGTTGCGCGCCTCCGCGTGATCGGTCCACAGCTCGCCGCGGCGGACCTTGCCGATCAGCGAGTCGGAGACGCCAAGCTCCCGCGCCAGGGCGACCGCCGAGGCCTTCGAGCTGCGAATCATCCGCACGTCCTCCCAGGTCAGGCCGCGGTGCTCGTCCTCGATCAAGTCGGCAGCGCGCAGCACCGCGGCTATCTGCTCGGGCTCGAGGAACGAGCGGTTGGGACGCTCGGCCTTCGGCGCGGCACCTTTCAAGTCGGGCATCTCGGCGACGATCCCGCGCTTGCGCGCGTCCCGGAGCACACGCTCGGCCGCGTCTAGGCTCTTTCGGATCGAGGAGTTGGAGAGCCCGCGCTTGCGCCGCTCGTGACGCCGGCCGGTGCGCGGGTCGGCGTACGACTCCATCAGCGGCTCCCCCAGCTCGCGGGCGCGCTCGATCGCCAGCCGTTCCTCGCAAAGCTCTGCCACGAGGTCCTCGGCGAGCGCGAAGTCGACCCGATCAGCCGCGACCGGCCCGAACTTGTCCATCACAACCCCGAGCCGCCATTCGAGGTCGCGGACAGTCCCTGACATGCCGTCCGGATCGCCAGCCTTCAGCTTGTGCCGGTGCAGCCACTCCGACGCCACGACCTGGAAGCTGGGGCTGACTGCCGGGCGCGACGGTGACGGACTGCGCGGCGGCGGCGTCCACTCACCTCGATTGACCTTCGCCATCAGGAAGCGCTGCTCAGCGGCGGCGCGCTCCTCCGTCCAGCCCTCCCACGAGCCGCCGAAGTGAACGTAGTAGCTCTCACCCCTGAAGCTGAACTGCACGCCGTATGACACGCCCTGCGAGGAACGCTTGCGCCGCAACGTGCCAGTGCGTGCCCTCATCGGGTCGACCTGCCCTGAATCAGCTTGACACCCGGAGTCGCCACGTATCGACAGTGTCGCGGCTCAGGCGCCGCGGGCGGATCGTCCTCGGCGAGCACAGCAAGCCGCTCGCGCACGACGCCAAGGTCAAAACGCAGCCGTGCCTTCGGTCCTGTCCCGAGCCGCATGACGCCCAGCTCACGCGCGTGCGCATACACCCAGACGCGGTGCACGTCCAACGCCGCCGCGACCGTCTGCGCGTCCACCAGCCGAGAACGTTGCCCAGCCAACTCGACCACACGCTGAGCGATCGCCTCGACATCGCCAGGATCGATCACCACCGGTCGCCCGTCACCAGATGGCACTTCACCCGTTCCCATCGTGACGCCTCCCATTGTCCGTGGTTTGACCTGCCCGCTCGTCCATCGCTGCCTCTCGTGCCAGGCGCCTTCGCTCGCGTGCTCGTGCGCGGCTTGAGAGCGCAAGTAACCCGTCGCCTGGTCGTGGGTAGCCACGCCCGGCGTAGTCCCAATCCTTGAGAGGGACCAGGTTGTGGTCACTTTTCGCTTCGGCCTCGCCGCCGTGTCCCGAGTGCGCCGCGGCGTACAGGGCGCGTCCCTCGCGCAGCGCTTTGAAGGTGGTCGAGAACCGCAGGCTCTTGGTGAAGCAGTGCCCGCCGAATCCGAACTGGTGCGCCCATCGGCGCAGCCGCTTGCTGTCCAGCTCGGAGCGGTCGCCCAGCTCCCACGCGGCGGTGGTCAGTCGCTTGGCGTGGTCGCGGCAGCGAAGCGTTTTCAGCTCGTGGGGCTTT
>WQWK01000411.1 GCA_009785395.1 Conexibacteraceae bacterium | reverse complement strand
TGAACTCGAGCACCCCCTCGAACGCGTCGTCGACGGTCACGGGCGTGCCCGCGCGCTCGGGCACGAACGTGCGCAGCCGGCCGCTGACCGCGGAGATCTCCCCAACCAGGTAGCGCGCCTGGTCGATCACGTGGGCGCCGAGGTCACCGAGCGCGCCCGATCCCGCCTGATCGCGATCGACCCGCCAGGTGGGCGGCGCCGCCGGGTCGAGCAGCCACGCCTGCAGGTAGCGGCCGCGGAAGTGGTGGATCTCGCCGAGCTCGCCCGATTCGATGAGCTGGCGCGCGAGGCGCACCGCCGGCACGAACCGGTAGTTGAAGGCGCACAGGTGCTTGACCCCCGTCGCCTCGACCGCCCGCCACACCTCGAGGGACTCATCGGCGCTGCGCGCGAGCGGCTTCTCGCAGATCACGTGCTTGCCGGCCTTTGCGGCGGCGATCGTCGGCTCCGCGTGCAGGGCGTTGGGGCCGACGTTGTGCAGCAGCTGGATCGACGGGTCCGCGACCAGCTCGCGCCAGTCGGTGACGGCGCGGGTGTACCCGTAGCGCTCAGCCGCCTCCTTGACGGCGCTCTCGGTTCGGCCGCAGATCGCGACGAGCTCGACGTCGGCGGGCGGCGGCCAGGTCATGTACGCAAGCGTCCGCAGCGCATGGGTGTGGGCGCGGCCCATGAATCCGTACCCGAGCATTCCCACCCCGATCGTCGGCCGGCTCATCCGGCCCGAGGCTAACTCAGAATGCCCGGGGCGGTCTGGCCGGGAGCCGCCAGAGCTGCTCGAGCGGGTCCGCGCGATCGGGGATGCGCGACTGCGTCTGGCCGATGCTGCGGTCAAGCGCCGCGAATCGCGTGATCAGCAGTGCCGCGTCTTCTCTGGCGAGCTGCTCTCGGTATGCGCGGACGACGCGGTGCGCCAGTCTGGACAGCCTCGGCGGCTCGGTCCGGGTCTTCTCGCAGGTCCGGCGGGCGGTGGTCGCGTTCGTGTTGCTCATCATCTGCTCCTTCGAGCGTCAGGTTCGTGTCTGGTCGTAGGGTGTGGCCAGCTGGGGTGAGCCGGCATCACCCCAGCCGTCGTCACCCCGTCACGACGCGTAGCCGCCGAGCGCGTCCGTCCAGTGTTCAGGATCGGCCGCCAGCCGCTGCTTGGCGCGAGCCGCGGCGCCGCTGATCGTCACCTGCGTTCCGCCGGTGCCCGCCGGCTCGAACTTGACGGTCATCTTCTCTCCGTTGAGGTTGCGCCAGAGCACGAGCAGAAACGGCCACTGAACGAGCGGTCGGTATTTGAGCTCACCGGGACCACGTCCGGTGAGGCGAAGGCCGACGGCCGAGGCGGGCTCGGTGAAAGCGTCCGCGGCGCGGGCCTGGGCCTCGGCTGGAGGCTCGCTCATCGACAGCTCGATGTTGAATGCGCTTGCCATGTTTGGTCCTTTCGGATCGGCTTTCAGTGCCGGACGACGCCCGGTCAGATGGATTGGGGGGACCATCTGAAGCGCCGGAGCGCGATCAGCAGCCCGGCGGCCCCCCAGATCGCGAGGATCAGCAGGTCGGAAACGGCGATGCCCGAGCCTGTCGTGGCCGGGTCGAACGCCTTGAACAGCGCGCCATTGAGGTGGCTGACGGGGAACACGCTCGCGATCTCGCGCAGCGAGCCCGACAGCTGGTCCTTCGGGACGAACACACCCGAGATGAAGTACAGCGGCAGGATCGTCGCCTGGATGATCGGCTGCGCCGAGTCCTCGTTGCGAATGAAACTCGTGGCGGCAAACGACAGGCAGCAGAAGACGGCGGCACCGATGACGACGCCAAGCGCGAACGCAGGCAGGGTCGAGCTCGGGAGGTGCACGCCGTACACGATCCGGCCGATCGCGACGATCAACGCGACCATCGCGGTCGCGACGATCGCGGACGTGAGTGCCCGGCCGGCGATCAGCACCCATGCGGGCACCGGGCTTGACCGGCGCCGCTTGAGCACGCCGCTCTCGCGCTGCCCGGTGATCGTGATGACGAGGTTCACGAATGACGTCGCGATGATCCCCAGGGTGGAGATGCCTGCGACGTAATAGGTCGAGTCCTTGATCGTGCGGCCATGCACGTGAAGCGTGTGGTTGCCGAACACCGAGCTCAGCAGGAACAGGAAGATCAGCGGCAGCACGATCGTGAAGAAACGGCTCTGCGGATCGCGCCAGACGCCCAGCAGGTCATAGCGCATCTGGTGCACGACAAGCCGGGCGTCGCTCATCCGGGCGGCTCCGTCAAACCGAGGTAGACATCCTCGAGCGCGGGGCGGCGCACCAGGAGGTCCGGGATCTCGTAGCGCCGCTCGATCGCCCAGCCCGAGAGCACCCGCAGCGTCGCCATCACATGCTCGCTCTCGATCATCAGCTTGCCGGAATCGTCGAGCGCGCTCGGCGTTCCCACGTCGGTGGGGAGCTCGCCGACCGCGACCCCGTCCGGCGGGGTGAAGCTGATCTGGTACACGGCTCGGTCGCGACCGCCGAGCGTGGTCGGCGTTCCCTCGGCAACGATC
>WQWK01000410.1 GCA_009785395.1 Conexibacteraceae bacterium | reverse complement strand
TGGCCGCCCAGCTCCGAGCCGCCGGTCCAGGCCACCCGCCGGTCGCTGGGCAGCCTGTTCAACATCGTCCAGGCCGCACAGGAGTGGGGCGTGGGGCGCGTCGCCCTGGCGAGCACGATCGGCGTGTACGGCGGCGCCAGAGATCCGTTCGAGGGTCCGCTCACCGAGGACATGCCCCTGTCAATGAGCGCGCCGCACCTGATCCCGACCTTCAAGAAGGTCAGCGAGCTGCTCGGCGGCCATCTCGCGAACGCCACCGGTATCGAGGTCGTCAACCTTCGCATCTCCGGCACCTGGGGGCCACTCGGTCGCAATCCCAGCCCGTTCTTCGCCGCCCCGCAGCTGATTCACGCCGCCGCGAACGGCCACACGCCAGATCTCTCCGGGGTTAGCGGGTCGATGCACGCCGAGGACTCGCTCGATCTCTGTTACGTCAAGGACACCGGCCGAGCGATCGCGCTGCTGCAACTCGCCGAGCACCTCAACCACCACACCTACAACGTCGCCTCCGGCCGCGCCACAACCAACGCCGAGGTAGCCGCCGCGATCCGACTGGCCGTCCCCGGCGCCCAAGTCGACCTGCCGATCGGAGGCGCGACCCGCCAGGCCTGGCTCGACATCACCCGCCTGCGCGAGGACACCGGTTACGAGCCCGCCTGGGACACCGAGCGCGCTGCCGCCGACTACATCGACTGGCTACGAGCAGGCAACGAGCGCTAAAAGACGCGAGTCCGGTGCCCGCGAGTCTGGTTGCAACCGGGCCGAATCGATGCGACCGCGTGGTAGCTTGTCCGCAGGCGCGTGGGGGCGCCTCCGGGTCCGCGGGCAGAACTGAGTTCACCTCTCGCAGCTACGCAGCGATCGTGTGACGATCTCCGGGTCTGGCACGCGGACCACCGGGCCACTGAGGAGATGTCATGCCGGTACTTCCTGAGCACCCGGACCTGGGCCAGGCGCGGCGCCGGGCGAAGGAGCTGTTGCACGCGGCCCGCGCCGGTGACGCCGGAGCGCTTCGGCGGCTGGCGGCGGTCGCGGCGCCCCTGACGCTTGCCGGCGCGCAGCTGGCGCTCGCGCGTGAGCTGGGTCAGACGAGCTGGGCCGCGCTGGTGCGCGAGATCGAGGCGCGCAACACCTCGATTCCCGAGGACGTCCAGCAGTTTCTCCGCTTCAGCGCGAACCAGCAGATCGGCAGGGCCGCCCGGATGCTGCACGAGAACCCCGCACTGGCGGAGTCGGGGTTTCCGGCCGCGGTGGTGCTCGGCGAGGCGGCTCGAGTGGCGGCCGAGCTTCGCCGCGACCCCGGCGCGGGGATGCGTGTCGACCCGGGGAGCGGCTGGACCGCGCTGCACCTGGCCTGCGCCTCGCGCTTTCACCTCGATCCGGCGCGGGCACCCGGCCTGACCGAGGTCGCTCGGCTGTTGCTGGACGCCGGTGCTGACATCGACGGAGAGAGCACCGGGAGGCGGTGCTGGCGACCGCTCGAGTGCGTCGTCACGAGCGCCAACTCGAGCGCCAACAACGAGCCGATCATCCGCCTGCTGCTGGACCGGGGTGCGCCGGTCAGGCCCGAGGTACTGGTCGCGTCGCTCTATGTTGCCGGCGGCACCTGGTGCTTGGAGTTGCTGACGGAACACGCGGCGGGCGCCCCTGAGCTGTTCACGGACGCGCTGGTGGAGGCGGTCGCCGGCGCTGACCTGGAGGCGGTGGCCATCCTGCTGGCCGCCGGCGCTGACCCGGACGCGCCCGGTCCTGAGGGTCAGTCGGCCCGCCGGCGCGCACTGAGGGCGGGCGTCGGGGCAACCGTGGAGCTGATTGGTGGCGGCGGCGCTGATCCGGTCGACCGCCTGCTCGAGGCGATCCTGACCGGCAACGGTGACGCCGCCCGCAGCCTGGCCGGCGCCGATCCCCAGCTCGTGGGCAGGCTTGAGCCCGCCGACTGCGAATCGCTGGTCGCCGCTGCCGAGCACGGCAACCTGGCCGCGGTCGGCCTGATGCTGGAACTCGGACTCCCGGTCGACGCTCGCCGTCAGGCGGCCGATGACGACGGCGCGACGGCGCTGCATGCCGCTTCGTGGGCCGGCAGCGCCGAAACCGTCGCCCTGCTCTTAGACCACGGCGCCGACCTCGGCGCGCGCGACACCCGCTGGCAGAGCCGGCCGCTCGAATGGGCGCTGGTCGGCAGCGGCGAAGCGCCCGACAGCGCCCCCGCACCGGACTGGGTCGCGGCCGTGGCGCTGCTGCTGGACGCGGGCGCCTCGCTCGAGGACGTCACACTCGACCCCGGCGAACCCAAGCAGCCAAGCGCCGCGGTTCTCCAGCTGCTCCGCTCCCGCGGACTTGCGGGCTGACGCGTCAGCCGCGGCTCGGGGCGCGTCGACGATGCGTCTGCCGGCGCGAGCGAGCCGCGTTCCGATTCCGATGACCCGACGCGGCCGGTCGGTGGTCAGTTCGCGCGGGCCCCAGGCCGTGCTCGAGGCCCAGCGTCGCAGCGAGCTTGCTGACGTCGCGACGTTCGCCGGGTCCGACCAGCGT
>WQWK01000409.1 GCA_009785395.1 Conexibacteraceae bacterium | reverse complement strand
GGCCCGCGTCCAGATGGGTGCTGCGCGCGCCGAACGCTGGGGCGCCGCTGCCGAGTTCAGCGCGGCGGACATGGAGACGGTCGATCTCGGCCGGGAGTTCGACTTCGTACTCGTCTACGACGCGCTCCACCACACAAAGCGGCAGACCGCCTCCGTGGCCCGAGTCGCTGCTCACCTCAAGCCAGGGGCCTGGGTGCTGTTCGGGGAGCCGTCGTGGCTTCATCAGGTCTCTCCGTCAGCGCGGCGCACGCACCGGGAACTCGGCTGGATCGAACGAGGCATCACGGTCCGTGGTCTCAAGCGCGATTGCGCGGCCGCCGGCCTCGGGAACTTCCGGCGCGTGTGGGAGCCGACAGCCCCCTACGCGGATCGGCGCCGTGTTCTCTGGGAGGGCATCCGTCTGTTCGCCGGCAACGTGTTCGTGGCCCCGCACGCCAGCATCTGGCTGGCCGCACAGAAACCCACCTGAGCCGCCGCCGCTCACACCGTCAGGGCACCCAGGTACCTCCCGGCGGCCTGCGAAAGGCCGCGAGTAGCGACCACGTGCTCCCGCAGCGCCCGGCGGTCGGCTTCACCCGGCGCGGCCGCGCCCACGTCTTCGAGAACCGAAGCAAGGGCCGCCGCATCGCCGGGCCGGACAAGCCGGGCGAACTGCGAAGACGGCATCTGTTCCGGGATCCCCCCGGTGTCGCTCGCCACCAGCGGCGTTCCGGTGGCGAGCGCCTCAGAGACCGTCAGACCGGACGGCTCGGCCCAGACGCTCGGTACGACGGCGATATCGGCCGCGGCCAGCAACGGCCGGACGTCGGCGTCCGGAGCCAGCCAGGTGTGCGGTGTGTCCCCGAACATCGCCTCGCACCGGGCCCGATAGGCCGCAGCCTGGTCCGGGGCCACGCCGGCACTTGCCGGGCCCTGCAGCAGGACGTGGACTGGGCGCCGCCCCGCGAGCCGCGCGCCGGCGGCGGCGAGGACGTGCACCCCCTTCGCCTCCTCGATTCGACCCGAGTAGGCAACCAGCAATTCTCCGTCTCCCACCGCGAGGCGCCGGCGCGCTTCGACGCGCGCAACCGCGGAGGGCATCTCGAAGAAGTCACAGTCGATCGGGTACTCGACAACCTCGACCGGTACCCGTTCCGGCACTCGTCGACGCCACACCCGCTCCATGAACCGCGATGCCACGATCACCTTGCGGACGCCACGGGTGCCGAACAGGCGGACCGGATCGCCCCACCGCATCCAGTCCGGAGGAGCGTTGTGGGCGTGCCAGACCAGCGGGATCCGGTGACACCCACCGATCAGCGCCCCCGCGTTGACCAGGTCCTCGCGATGCGCGACGACGACGCACGAGTCGTTCGGCCAGCGCGCCGCAAACCGCAGGCTCCGCGCGATCGCGGCCGGCCGTCTCGCCGTGCAGGCCAGAAACGGCATCGCCTCCCGCACCTGAGCCACGCTCTCCCACTGAGCTCGAGCGGATCCGTGTCGCAGAACCAGCACGACCGAGCCCACCCCCGCGGCCGCCACGCCACTGGTCAACGCCAGCGCTGCCCGATGGACGCCGTCGACGGGCGCCGTGCCGGGAACGAGTTGCGTGATCACACGCCCTGCGCCTCGTAGGGCCGGTCGGACGGTCGGCCCGCGAGTCTGAGCGCACCGTTGTGACGGCTTGCGAGCTCACCGTAGAGCGCCAGGTATTGCTCAGCCATCGCATCCCAGCTGTAGCGCTCGGCTGAGCTCCGCGCGGCGGCGCCCATCGCCCGCGCGAGCTGATCGGACGCCGACAGCGTCATCAGCCGCCGCCCGATATCGGCCGAATCTCGCTCGATGAACCACCCGTTGACGCCGTCCTCGATGAAATCCTCGAGGCCGTTCACGCGGGTGACCAGCAGCGGCAGCTCGGCGGCCGCCGCTTCCAGCGCGACCAGCCCGAACGCCTCGTAGCTCGTCGGGAACACGAACGCGTCGGCGGCCGCGTACAGCGCCGGCATCTCGGCGACCCTGCCGAGCAGGTGGATCCGCGACTCGACCCCGGCGTCGCGCGCCTGCGAACGCACCTGCCGCTGGTCCCCATCGCCCGCCACGGCGAGCTGCCAGCCCGGCGCCACGGCCAGCGCCTCGACGGCGAATGACAGCCCCTTGCGCTGCCAGTCGCCGCCGGCGAACAGCACCAGCCGATCACCGTCGCCGAGGCCCAGCTCAGCCCGGATCCGCTCCCGCGCATCTGCATCGGGGCGGAACACGCTGGTGTCGACACCGTTCAGGACCACCTCGACCGACCCCGCCACCGCCGGGAACGCGGCGCGCACCTCGTCGGCGATGCCGCGGGAGACCGCCGCCAGCAGCGACACGCGCCGCGGCCTAAAGCACCACGACTCGCCCACCCGGGACATCCACGCGCTGAGCCGCTGATTGAGTTCATACAGGGCTCCCGTGTGGCTGGCCCGCGAGCCCTCGACCCGGCCGGCGGCTGCCCGGTGGCAGTAGTGGACCGTGGAGATGTCGGCGCGGTTCAGCACGATCGCACCGGTCGTGTGGAGCGTC
>WQWK01000408.1 GCA_009785395.1 Conexibacteraceae bacterium | reverse complement strand
TGTGGCGGCCACATGGCCGCCACAGGCGGGGCCCCAGGGCTGTTTCACTTCAGCCGGAACGCCTTGATCCGGACGTCGTGCTGCTGGGCGTCACGAGCGTAGACGCCGTAGGCCAGCGCCTGCAGAACCGATAGCAGCGCGGCGTGCGAGCGCACGAACGCGGGCGTGTTCGACGAGTAGTACAGGCGGATCCGGGCCAGCCTCGCGACCTCGGAGAGGGTCGCGTCGGTGACCGCCAGCGTCATCGCGTGGCGGTGGCGGGCGAGCTTCATCGTCCTGGTGATCAGCGGGTGCGGCCGCCCCGCCGAGAGGCCGATCACGAGCGTGTTCTCATCGATCCGGGACAGGCGGCCGAGGGCCTCCTGCGACGGGCTGGCGACGATCTCGGCGCGGAGATCGAGCAGCATCAGCAGGTGACGCAGGTAGCTGGCGAAGAACGCCATCTGGTCGGTGCCGGCGATCAGCACCTTGTCGGCGGCGACGAGCGCGTCGATCGCCGCCTCGACATCGGAGCGCGACAGCTTGTGCGCGGTGTCCTCGACGTTGACGTGGTCGGCGGCGAGCGCCGACTCGAACTCGGTGTGGTCGAGCGAGAACAGCGGCGCCGCCGGACCCACCGCGACGCCGTCGCCGGCAGCCCCGGGCGGACGCCGGCGGTACTCGTCGCGGGCGGCCTGCTGGAGCTCCGGGAAGCCCTCGAAGCCGAGCGCCTGCGAGAACCTGACGACCGTGCTGGAGGAGGTGCTCGCCCGCCGCGCCAGCTCCTCGGCGGTCTGGAAGGCGGCCTCGTCGAGATGGTCGACGATGTACTGCGCGACGTCCTTCTGGGAGCGCGAGAACTCGTCGAATCGCGCCTTGATATACGCGGAGAGAGCCTGTCGGCCGTTGGGCGCTTCCGGCGCCTCGGTGGTGCTCGTTGCCTGCTTCATGGGGCAGCGTCTTGTTCGACGCTTGCCGTCGCGGTTCCTTCCTCGCCTCAGCCGGGCGAGGCTACGATCCGGAGTCGTACCTGCGACGGCGCTCCTGATTCTGCCTCCGCTCCACGAGCACCTGACCGATGATGTAGGCGATCAGCAGGTTCGCGACGCCGCCCAGGATCACCACGAAGGTGATGATCAGCGCGAGCGTCATTCCGAACGCACTCGGCGACGAGCCGAGGCCCAGGATCCCGGAAGCAATCACGAGATGCATGGCCGCGGATCATACCGACCCGGTACTTTGCAGCAGGATTGGCCCTGTAGCTCAGCGGTCAGAGCACCCGGCTCATAACCGGCGAGACGCAAGTTCGAATCTTGCCAGGGCCACTGGATTAAGCCGCGATGCTGGGGCGGTGGACCGCCCAGGGCCGCGCTGCTTCGATCTGCCCCGATAGCGAATACAGCGTCTCCTCCGCGCCGATCCTGCCGACCAGCTGGACGCTCAGCGGCAGCCCGTCGGATCCGAACCCCGCCGGCAGCGAGATCGCGGGCTGGCCGGTCAGGTTGAACACCGGGTACCAGGGAATGAAGCGGGCCGCCTTGTTGAACGCGACCAGCGCGGAGCGGCCGTAGCCGCCCTCGGCGGCGACCGGGGAGGTCGCCAGCCCGGGCGTCAGCAGCACGTCACAGTCGTCCCACAGCGACGTGATCCTGATCGTCGTCCGCGGCCGCCTGGCGAGCACCCTGTCGCGGCGGCGCTCCGGCACGACCCTGCCTCCGAACCGCGCGAACTGCCGCGTCGAGGCCTCGGCCAGGTCTGGCTGCGCGAGCGCGGCGTAGCCCTCGTACGCCGCCCGCAGGTAGGTCTGGACGAACTCGAGGCTGACGAAGCCGTAATCGGGGTCGCGCTCGACCAGCTCATGTCCGAGCTCGCTCAGGAGCCTCGCGGTTCGTTCCCACGCGAGCCGCTGGTCGCTCGACAGGCGCGCGAGCACGCCCACCGGGATCTTGCGGGAGACGGCGACCCGCAGCGGCCGGTCCGGGACCGTCAGCGCCGCCTGGTGGAAGCTGCCTCGCGGCGCCGGCGCCGAGTGGACGTCGCCGGCGGTGGTGCCGTGGATCACGTCGAGCAGCAGCGCGCTGTCGGTGACGGTCCGCGCCAGCGCCCCATAGACACTCAGCCCGACCGCGTCGGCATCGGCGTACGGTTGCCTGGAGGTGCGCCCGCGGGTCGGCTTCATCCCGACGAGCCCGCAGCAGGCCGCCGGGATCCGGATCGAGCCGCCGCCGTCGGAGCCGGTCGCGGCCGCGACCAGTCCGGCGGCGAGCGCCGCGGCCGAGCCGCCGGACGATCCACCCGGGGTGCGGCTCGGGTCCCACGGGTTGCGGGTGACCCCGTTGGCGTCGCTCGCGGTCCACGGGAACAGCATCAGCTCGGGCACGTTGGTGATCCCCAGCGGGATCGCTCCGGCGGCGCGCAGCCGCTTCAGGAACTCCGCGTCCGCCGGCTCGGGCTGCGCCGGCGAGCGCGATCCGAACGTCATCGGCTGGCCGGCGACGGGGCCGTCGTCCTTGACCGCGATCGGGACGCCGGCCAGCGGGCCGGCGTCCGCCGGGCTCCCCGCGTC
>WQWK01000407.1 GCA_009785395.1 Conexibacteraceae bacterium | reverse complement strand
TTGGGTCGCCCAGGCGCTCGAGGGCGTCGGCGTGATCCGGACCCTGGTCCGGCACCCGCGCACTTATTTCGGTGCCTGGTTCGGGACGACGCTCTACTGGCTGGCGGACATGGGCGCGTTCTATGCCGCGCTGCGGGTGTTCGGGCTGGAGCTCGGTCCGGGGCGGGTGATCATCGCCTACAGCACCGGCTACGCCGCGACCCGTCGATCGCTCCCGCTCGGCGGCGCCGGGATCACCGAGTTCCTGATGACCTATGCGCTCTACTGGGTGCGCCTGCCGCTGGCGCCGGCGCTGGCGGCGGTGCTGATCTATCGCGGCTTCAACTTCCTGCTGATCGCGTTCCCGGCGCTGCTCGCCAACCGGCAGCTGAAGTCGCGGCTGATCGTGAGCGAATCGCGGCGCGATCCGGTCCGGCCGCTCGACGAGCACACGACCCCCTAACCACCTACCTACGCACGTCCGGGAGCCTTCGCGCTACTTTCCTGATCGTGCGACTGGCTGGCGTGCTGATCCTCCCTATATGTGCGGTCCTGCTGGCCGCGTGTGGCGGCTCCGCGGCGGGAGGCGGAGGGGCTTCGCGGCCGAAGGTGATCGCCGAGGTCAGGTCGACTCCGGGCCAGCCGTCGACGGCGATCAGCGCCTCAAAGCGCGGCGCCTCGCTTCGGCTCGGCCAGAGCGCCAGCTTCGCCGGCGATCAGATCCTCGGCTCGGGGAAGGGAATGCAGGTCTCCGTGACCGTCCAGCGGGTGATCGATCCGCTCACGGGGCGGATCGAGTACCTCGGGGAACGGGCGCCCGGGATGCCTCGCGGCCAGCAGCGGATCGCCGTCGCGATGACCTTCAAGAGCACCGGCACCGCGAACTACGACGACAGCCCCGAGGAAGAGCTGTCGTTGATCGCGCCCGACAGCCGCGGACCCGTCGGCAAGGTCCTCCTGCCCGGTACCACCGGCCAGGGCCAGTGCGGGGCCGACCTCGCATCGAGCGTCGACGTGGCGCCGGGAAGTACCGATCGCGGCTGCGTGTTCTTCCAGGTGCCAACCGGCCAGAAGATCAGCGCCGTTCGGTACCAGACGCAGGCGGGGCATTATCTCGCCACCTGGTCCGTTCACTGACGCTGTCGGGGGTGGCACGGCGGTTTTTGCGGCGTAGGTATCCGAGAGGGTCGGCCTCGAACGCCTGCCGGCAGTGGTTCGAGCAGAAGTAGTAGGTCTCGCCCTCGAACTGGCTGCGGGCCGCCTTCGACCTGTCGACGCTCATGCCGCAGACGGGATCGGTCGCCCCGCGGCGGGCGGTCAGCCAGAACATCGCCGTGAAGATCGCCAGCCCGAGGACGTTCAGGGCGAGCTTGTAGTCGACGTGAATCGAGGAGAAGATGTCGGCGCGCGTCGGTCGAGGGCCGCTCGGGATCAGACCCGCCGCGCTGAAGATGCCGCCGACGACGAGCGCCGCGATCACGATCGTGACGAACATCAGCGCGGTGATCCGGATCGCGAACCTGGCGCCGTAGTACTTGCGGTAGATCGCCAGGATCGGAAGCACGATCAGATCGGCGAAGAGGAAGGCGAGCACGCCGCCGAACGAGATTCCCCCCGACCACAGGACGGCGGCCAGCGGCACGTTCCCGACCGAGCAGACGAAGCTCGCGACGGCGATGATCGGGCCGACGATCACGTTCTGGATCGCGGGGAGCGGCGCCGGCGCGTTGCGGATGAACAGCGATTCGAAGAAATGGTTGCCGAGCTGGGCGACGAACCCGGCGAGCAGGAAACCGATCGCGATCTCCTTCCACAGCATCTGCCAGTCGCCGCGGAAGTTGTGGGCCACGTCCGACCATGCACTTGGCGTGGTCAGCCGCTGACGCCAGGGGAGCTGCTCGCCGGCCGCGTGATGCTGATGCCCGGTGTCCGCCTGCAGCGCGTGCTCCCTTGCTCGTCGTTCGAGCGCGGGGCTCACGAACACCCGCAACAGGACGGTCATCAGGACGATCATGACGATCCCGCCGAGGTACTCCGCCAGCGTGAACTGCCACCCGATCAGGACCCACAGCACCAGTCCCAGCTCCCAGACAACGTTGGTCGACGCAAACTGGAAGGCGAGCGCGGATGCCGCCGAGGCGCCCTTCTGAAACAGCGACTTGGCGATCGCGATCGCCGCGTACGAACACGACGAGGAGGCGGCGCCGAGCCCGGTGGCCCACGCTGTCTGTCGCGCTCCGGAGCCGCTGAGGAGACCCTCGATCCGCTCGCGCGGGACCCACGCCTGCACGATCGCGGAGATGAAGAAGCCGAGCACGAGCGCCCACCACACCGCCCACGCCATCAGCAGCGAGTCCCGGATGCCATGCCAGACGACGCTCACGAGTCGAGCTTAACATGGATACCCCTGGGGGGTAATGATATCCGTGTATTCTGGGGTGATGTCGACCAGCGATGTTCCGACCCGCGGTTACACGGCCACCAAGCCCCAACTGCTCGCGCGGCTGCGGCGCGTCGAGGGCCAGATCCGGGGAATCGAAGGAATGGTCGATGACGATCGCTACTGC
>WQWK01000406.1 GCA_009785395.1 Conexibacteraceae bacterium | reverse complement strand
TGACCGGGCTGCGCCGCCCGCGCGCCACCGCCAGCTCGTGACCGACGACGCTGTTGGGCACCGCGAACCCGCCGGGCGCGCCAGCCGGGGCGTTCGTGATCTCCGCGAACACCGTGCCGACAACCTGGCCCGCAGCATCGACCAGCGGGCCGCCCGAATTGCCGGGCCGCACGAGCCCGCGCAGCGAGGTGATCTCGCGCACCGCCGGGTTGCCGTAGGCGTCACTGGTGGAGCTGAACCGCGTCTGCCCCAGCCGCCCCGGCTGCTGGTCGAAGGGGCCGTTCAGCGGGTAGCCGAGGATCGCGGCTGATTCCCCTTCAGCTGGGTGGGCGGGACCCGATTCCAGCTGAAGGGATGGAGCGCTCAACCCGGGGACGCTCAGCACGGCGACGTCGTTGTGCGGGTCGAAGACGAGCGCGTGCGCGGGCAGGCCGGGTCCCGCACCGCGATATTGCACGGTCGTGTCGGTCTCCCCCGCGACCACGTGGGCGTTGGTCACCACCAAACCCGGACCGGCGACCCAGCCGCTGCCCTCGACGCCGAGGCCGCAGGCCTGGCCTGCGACCCGGACGACCGACGCCGCCGCGTCCCTGACCCCGGCCGCGCTCAGGACCCCCGCATCCGGGGCCGGCACGCTCGCGGCCTGGCCGGCCACGCTCGGCAGCGGGTCGATCTTCGCGAGTGCGTTGAGGATCGGGCCTGACGGCGGCAGCGTGCGGTTGAGCTCCCTCAGGATCGCCGAGCGCTGGATGCTGCGGCGCATGCTCTGGGGCAGCCTGAACTGGTCTGCGCCCTGGAGCAGGACGGCGCCCAGGATCCAGGCCAGCCCAAGCCCGATGCAGGCGGTCAGTACGGCGCCGAGCAGGCCGTCGACGAGCTTCAGCCCCGGCAGCCACAGGAGGTAACGCACACGGCGCGCAACCCCTTCGAAGATCGCTCCCAGCAGGCTGCCGACGATCAGCGCGCCGCCGAGTCCGAACAGCGGCGCATATGGCGAGTTGGCGCCACCAGAGAGCACGAGCGGGCCGATCCGGCTGCCGATGAAGGCGCCGGCGACGAAACCCGCCAGCGCCGCCGCCCCCACGATGAAGCCGCGGGCATACCCCTGGAGCGCCAGCAGCGCGACCAGGATCAGGATCAGGACGTCAACCACGGTCATCTGGTGGTCCCTAGGTTAGGAGCGGCGTACCCAATTGGGGGGTTTGGTCGGCAAGATCTAGCTTGCGAGCGGCTGGATTTCTTTTACCTTTTGCAGCATCACCGCTCAGGGGAATCCACGGAAGCGGCGCTCCCGTAGGAGGCGCAGGCTCGCCCCTGCCGTCGCGGTCGTGGTGGTCGGGGGCGCAGCCGTGGCCGTGGGCGTGTACGAGCTCGGCGCCGCCGGCCGTGACGAGCGAGCAATCATCCAGGCGTACGTCACCAACATGCGCCACGACAATTACGCCGAGATGTGGGAGGCGCTCACCCCGGCGGCGCGGCACCGGATCAGCGAGACCGAGTTCGCCGCGGAGCTGAGCGGAGCGGCGCAGATCGCAACCGCCACCGCCTTTGAGCCGGTCCAGCTGGTGGCGGTCCGCCCGCGGGAGGCTCTCTACCGGTTCGTGGTGCACACGCACCTGTTCGGACGGGTCGACAGGGTGCTCCTGATCCCGCTCGTCGGCAGCGGCGGTGGCACCCGGATCGGCTTCAACACCTCGCTGCTGTTCCCGGGGCTTGGGCGCAACCAGCTGCTGTCGAGCAACACGCTGCTCGGGCGGCGCGGGACGCTGCTGGCCGCCAACGGCCAGCCACTGGCCCGGGGCGCGACCGTGGTCACGTCTAACACCGAGGTTGCGAACGCGATCGTGGGCAGCGTCGGGCCGATCCCGGCCAGCGAGGCGGGCAGGTACGCGGCAGCGGGCTACCCGGTCGGCGCGAAGGTCGGCACCGACGGACTCCAGGCGATCTTCCAGCGACGCCTGGCCGGGCGGCTTGGCGGCGAGCTGCTGGCCGGCACACACGTGATCGCGAAGGCGATGCCAGACCACGGCGCGACCGTGCGCACCACGATCGACCCGGCCATGGAGCAGGCAGCGATCAACGCGCTCGGCAACAACTATGGCGGGATCACCGTGATGAACCCGCACACCGGGGCGATCGAGGCGGCCGCCGGGATCGCGTTCACCGCCGTGCAGCCACCCGGCTCGACGTTCAAGATCATCACGGCGACCGCGGCCCTCAGCTCCGGCATCGCGACACCATCGACCCAGTACCCGTACGAGTCGAGCGTGGTGCTCGACGGGTTCACGATGCAGAACGCCGGCGGCGAGACCTGCGGCGGCAGCCTGGTCAATGCGTTCGCGACCTCGTGCGATACGACGTTCGCGCCGCTCGGCGCTCGCGTCGGCGGCCCCCGGCTGGTGAGCACCGCGCGGCGGTTCGGGTTCGACCGGCCGACCGGCATCGCAACAGCGCTCGAGAGCACGATCCCGTCAGCCCGCACGATCGGTGGGCCCCTGGCCGTCGGCGCCTCCGCGATCGGCCAGGGCGTCGTTCAGGCGAGCACGCTC
>WQWK01000405.1 GCA_009785395.1 Conexibacteraceae bacterium | reverse complement strand
GGTTGTCCTCGGCGTGGTCCACCAGCACCAGCTTGCGCGGTCCCACGCGGGAGATCTGGCGGCAGAGCTCGGCGCCAATCGAGCCGCCGGCGCCGGTGACGAGCACCACCTGGCCGGCCAGGTAGGCGCCGACCCGTCCGAGCTCCATGTGCACGGGCTCGCGGCCGAGGATGTCCTCGACCCGGACCTCGCGCAGCTGGCGTGCGACCCGCAGATCGCCGGTGCCGTCCTGCAGCAGCTCGAACACGGTCGGTGTCGTGCGCACGGGAATGCCGCGCCGCCGGCAGGCGCTGACGACGGTCGCGCGCACGGTCCCCGGCGCCGATGGGATCGCGATGATCACCTCGTCGGGCTCGAGGTCATCGAGCACCCGCTCGAGGTCGTCCGGGCGGGTGGTGCCGAGCACGCGCAGCCCGTACTCGTCCTTGAGCCGGCGTTTGCGCGGATCATCGTCGATGAAGCCGACCGGCCGCATCCGCAGGTCGCGGTTGCGCATCAACTCGCGCACGACCAGGCGCCCGCCCTCGCCGGCGCCGACGATCAGCACCTCGCGCGTGCCCTTGGCGACGCGGATGTTGCGGATCCGCCCGTCGGAGACCAGACGCGTGGTGAAGCGCACACCCGCGAGCAGCGCCGCCATCATCAACAGGAAGAGCACCGCGACACTGGCGGGCAGCGGCACGTTGCTGTAGGGCGGGTTCACGATCCGATAGGGGTGCGTGAGCGCGATCACGCCGACCACCAGGAGGGTCGTGACGACCGTGCCCTTCGCGACCTGCTCGAAGTCGCGCTGTCCGATGTAGGTCCAGAGCCGCTCGTAAACGCCGAAGCCGGCCAGCACGACGAGCGCCAGCGGCACCACCCACCAGATCGTGTGGTCGAAGAGGTGCGTGTACCTCGCACTCTTGCCCGTCGTCGGCAGCAGACCGTCGAAACGGAGCCAGAAGGCAAGCAGAAAGGCAAGGGCGACCAGGAGTCCGTCCACCACAAGCTGAGGCAGCGAGTGTCGGTGAACCGGCCAGGCCGCGGAGGAAACCCGTCGGCGCATCGTCGCGGATTCTAAAGGGGAAAGCCCTAAGACCCGCTTAAGCGGAATTCTGGGAGGTCAGTAGTTCCACCAGTAAGCGGGGATTACGACGAATCCGCTGCAGCCCGGGCTGGGCGCCATCGCGCTTCTCGAGCACAACCTCGTCAGCGCTCGTCAGCCTGCGCAGGCGTCCGTCCGCGATCAGGCGCTCGTCGACGGCGCCGAGGCGGCCCTCGAATACCGTGAACACCGGCGTGCCGAGCGCGACCGCCTCACGGTTCATCGTGCCGCCGGCGGAGACGACGAGGTCCGCATAGGCGATCAACGACTGCGCGTCGATCGCCTGCTCCGGAACCAGGAACCCGCCTGCCCGGGCGAGCTCCTCGCGCTGCTCCTGCGTGCGCGGCAGCACGACGGTCTGCGCCCCGCGCAGGCGTTCCAGGACCTGGCCGAAGCGGTCGTTCTCGAAACGGTGGTACAGCGACACCGACGGCGGCGTGCGAACAACGGCGATCGGCTCCTCGCGCCGCAGCCCCAGCTCGTTCAGCACCGCGGGGTCGGGCTCGAAGTCGTAGAGGTAGTACTCCTCCTTGAGCCCCGGGTAGCGACGCAGCTTGCCGGCCGCGCCATACCGGGCGAGGCGCTGCACCGGGATCACGTCGGGCACGACGACGGCTTGGGCGAGGCGGCAGTTGACGTTGTGCTGGACGGTCGCCCACTCGTAATCGAACATCGTCGAACAGGGGATGCCGAGCAGCCGCGCGGCCACGGTGATGTCGTTGGAGCCGTGGCCGATGGCGACGTCGAAGCGGCGCTTGCGCGCGAACTTGACGAGTTGCCAGGAGCGGTCGACCAGCCCTCGCGCCTTGTCGGGCAGCGACGCGCCACGGTGATGTCCGATCGCGTAATACCCGATCCCGAGCCGCTCGCACAGCTGTTGTGTCTGCGCGAAGTCGCGCGCGGTGACTTCGACCTCGTGCCCGGCCTGCTCGAGCCGGCGAATCACCGGCGCCAGCACGAGCACGTGCGGCGAGTTGGTGAGATCGACCCAGACCTTCACGCCGCCACTGCGGCTGCCGCGAGCGCCGCCACGACCTCATCCGCCTGCGCCCGCGTGAACACCGGGCTGATCGGCAGCGCCAGGTTGGTCCGCGCCAACTCCTCGGTGACGGGCAGCTCGAGCACCCTGCCGCCAGCGGTCCGCTCGACGTACGGCAGCATCGCCGGCTGGCGGTGCAGCGGCACTCGGTAGTAGGCCCGGGCCTGCACGCCGGCGTCGTTGAGCAGCTTCAGCTTGGCGTCGGCATCAGCGTGGGTGGCCACGTACAGGTGCCAAGCTGGGGTGGCGCCCAGCGGGGCGCCACCCAGTTCAAGATGCTCCCCGAGTCCCGCGTCGATGTAGGCCTGGGCGCCCGCGCGGCGGCCGTCGCACCAGGCGTCGATGTGCGGCAACAGCACGCGCAGGATCGCCGCTTGGATCTCGTCGAGACGCGAGTTGTAGCCGACGTAATCGAAATGCTGCTTGT
>WQWK01000404.1 GCA_009785395.1 Conexibacteraceae bacterium | reverse complement strand
GCGTTGCCGCCGAGCTCCATCGAGAGCCGCAGGAGCGTCCCGGAGGCCTGGCCCATCAGCATGCGACCGACCCCGGTCGAGCCGGTGAACGACAGCTTGCGCAGCCTCTGGTCCGCGATCAGCGGCCCGGTGGTGGCGCCGGGATCGGTCGTGGGGATGACGTTGAGGACGCCCACGGGCAGGCCGGACTCCTCGAGGATCTGGGCGAACGCGAGCATCGAGAGCGGCGTCTGGTGCGCGGGCTTGACCACCATCGTGCAGCCGGCGGCGATCGCGGGGCCTACCTTGCGGGTGCCCATCGCGAGCGGGAAGTTCCAGGGCGTGATCAGCAGGCATGGGCCCACGGGCTGGCGCATCGTCAGCAGCCGCCCGACCCCGTTCGGGGTCGTGGCAAAGCGGCCGTCGATGCGGACGGCCTCCTCCGAGAACCAGCGCAGGAACTCCGCCCCGTAGAGGATCTCGGCGCGCGACTCCGCCAGCGGCTTGCCCATCTCCAGCGTCATCAGCAGGGCGAGGTCGTCAACGCGCGAGATGATCGTCTCGAACGCGCGCCGCAGGATCTCACCACGCTCTCGCGGAGGATGCGCGGCCCAGCCCGGCTGTGCCTCGACAGCCGCGTCAAGCGCGGCGATCGCGTCGGCGGGTGACGCTTCGGCCACCTCGACCAGCACCTCGCCGGTGGAAGGGTCCTCGACCGGGAAGGTTCCAGCTTCGCCTGCTCGCCACTCCCCGCCGGTCAGGAGCTGATGCGGTATGGAATCGACGACGCGGCGCTCGTCGCTGCTGATGATCGTGCTCATGCCTGGAAGCTACCCGTTACGGGCGCAGCAGCGGGCCGCGGACGGGAGTGTCCGGCTACGAGAGTCCGGCTAGGAGACCTTGATCAGGACGATCGTGTTGATGACGAACAACGCCGCGAACAGGACCGTCCAGCGGTTGAGGTTGCGCTCGACCATCGAGCCGCCACCGAACGGGCCACCGCCACCGCCACCGCCGCTGCTCAGGCCGAAGCCGGACAGGCCAGCATCCTTGCCGGAGTGCATGAGGATCAGGAACACCAGCATCACGCTGACGAAGACCTGGACGATGTCGAGTACGAAAGTCATGTCGGTCGCAGATGGTAGCTAGCCCGCCGGGCTTTGGTCCTCGAGCGCGTCAAGCTCGTGCAGCAGTTCGATCGCCTCGGACCGCAGCGTGGAGTCGATCGCAGCGAAGTCGTCGTCGGAGAGCTTGCCGGTCTCGTGGTCGAGCTCGGCGTCACGGATCTCGCGGTACTTCGCGTCACGGGCCGCCTCGAGGTCGAGCCGCTCCATTGATTCGAGAGCGGGATCGGCGTATGCGCCCGGAGTGCGCGCGGCCTTGCGCAATGGACCGCTGACCAGCCACACGACTCCGACCAGCAACAGCAGCAGAACGAGGTAGGACATAGCTGCAACCGGTCCTCGGCGCTAGGCGAGCTCACGCACCGCGACCGGCGCGGCGGGCTCCGGGATCGCAGAGGTCGGGGCTCCCGTGCCGCCGGACCCGCGTCGGCGCCGGGTGAACGGTGCCGCCGGCACCAGCGAGATCAGCCCGCCGATGGCGATGATCATCGCCCCGGCCCACAGCCAGCTCACCAGGGGCGAGACGATCAGCAGGAACTGCACGGGGTAGGGGTGCTTGAGATACTGGCCGACGATGCCCTGAACCGCCTCATCGCGGTAGGTCCAGAAGTTCAGGCGGTCGAGTTCCGCGTTGAGCTCGCCGTTGGTGATCTGAGGGTGCTGCTTGATCAGCGAGTTGACGAGTGCGGCGAACCGCCTGTCCCCCTCGGTGATCAGCCCCTCGAGCGGCGTCAGGTTGGCGGCCGCGACCGTCCAGATGTCACGCAGCGGACCGGCATCCAGCCCGATCGTGCTGTCGGCGTTGCCGCTGTCGAAGAAGCGCCCGATGTATCCGTCCGCCGCGTTGGACGACGGGTAGAAGCTCTGCATCGTGTGCAGGCGCGTGACATGGCTCCCGCTCCTGGTCACGTCGATCACCGCCCCGAACGAGACGCGCTCCGGGGTCGCGGTCGCGGTCGGGTGCACGTAGTGGAACCTGTAGCCGCCGACGGTGGCGCTCTCCCCGGGCCGGAGTGTCGCGCGAACCGATTGCTGGAACGACGACGACGCGGCCACGCCGATCAGCAGCACCGCCAGGCCGAAGTGGGCGATGTAGCCGCCGTAGCGGCGCCGGTTGCGGCGCACGAGGCCGAGCAGCGCGAGCGGCCAGGGATCACCGGTGATCGCGCGGCGCGCGGCCGTGCCCCGGAAGAACTCCTGCACGACGGTGCCGATCACGAACGCGCCGAGCCCGAACATCGCGACTGCCAGCGGCCGGCGGCCGGCCCCCGTGAGCGCCAGCACGAGGATCGTGACGAGCACCCCGAAAGCGACCGGGAAAACGAAATGCCGCCGCAGGTTCGCCACGGTCGCCCGCCGCCACGAGATCAGCGGCCCGACGCCGGCGAGCAGCACCAGGATCAGCGCGAGCGGAACCACGAACGGGGTGAAGGCCGGCGGTCCGACGGAG
>WQWK01000403.1 GCA_009785395.1 Conexibacteraceae bacterium | reverse complement strand
TTAGTTGCAGGGCTTTCCGGCGATGGGCGATCCAGGACTCGAACCTGGGACCTCTTCCTTATCAGCGTCTCCCGAGGGTTTGACAGGTGATCATGGCGGGACACCGGAGGGCGTTGATCCCCTGCAAATGTCGCTGCTTGACGACTTGCCGGGAGAGCGGATCTGAGCGATGTTTTCCGCCGTTGTTCCCGCGCGAGTGTCCGTTTTGTTTCGGATTCTTGGAATGCGGCCATGGCGGTCACGGGCATGCTGAGCATCGGCAAGCTCGCTGCCTCGGGCGCCCAACTCGACTACTACGAGCGCCAGGTGGCGGACGGTCTCGAGGACTACTACTCCGGCCGCGGGGAAGCTCCGGGGCGGTGGATCGGCTCGGGGGCGTCGGAGATCGGACTTGTTAGTGGCGAGGAGGTAACGGCCGATGCGTTCGCGCTGCTGATGCGCGGCATAAGTCCAGTGGACGAGTCGGTCCTGCGGCGGATGGGCGAGCGGTCCAAGGTCGCCGCGCTCGACCTGACGTTCTCAGCGCCCAAGAGCGTGTCCGTGCTATACGCCGTCGGTGGCCCGGAGTTGTCGGACGGCCTGGCTGCCGCGCACGACGCCGCGGTCGCCGCGGCTCTGGGCTACCTGGAGCGGGAGGCGTGCTGGACCCGGCGCGGCCACGCCGGCGCCGAGCGCGTGCGTGGCGAGGGGTTCGTCGGCGCGGCGTACCGCCACCGGCTCTCACGCGCGCGTGACCCGCAGCTGCACACGCATGTGGTCGTCGCGAACCTGACTCGCGCCTTGGGCCGTTACACGGCGCTGGACGCGCGGGCGCTGTATGAGCACAAGTCTGCTGCTGGCGCCGTCTACCGGGCGGTCCTGCGCGACGAGGTCCGCGAGCGGTTCGGCTGGGGCTCGTGGCTGAAGGTCGGACGCGGCCTCTTTGAGATTGAGGGCGTGCCCGCCGCGGTGCTGCGGCACTTCTCGCAGCGGCGCGCCGAGATCGAGGAGCGCGCGGTCGAGCTGGTCGGCGCTGGTGCGGGTACGTCCGTGTCGCTGTCGCGGGAGGCGATGCAGACGATCGCCCTGGCGACGCGTCGCCCTCTAGAGGCGACGACTGACGGCGCTGCGGATTGGCGGGCGGACGCGCGCGCTCGCGCGGCCGAGCACGGGCTCGGGCCGGCGGAGGTGGCTGCGCTTGTGAGCAGGCCCGTGGTGGAGACGGAGCGGCCGTCCTGGCGACCGACCGTCGAGCGCCTGTCCGGCCCGGAGGGACTGACCGGCAACCACAACACGTTCGCGCGCCGTCACGCGCTGGCGGAGCTGGCCGGCGAGTTCCCAGCCGGGATCGGGATCGCCAACCTCGAGCTCGTTACCGACGGGTACCTGGCCGACGCCTCGGTCGAGCCACTGGCGACGGACAATGATGGACAGGCGCGGTACTCGACGGTTGGGCTGCTGGCGTGCGAGCAGCGGATCCTCCACACCGCGTTCGGTAGCCGCGGCGCTGGCGTGGGTGTCCTTGGCGGCCGGCGAGTCGACGCGGTGCTGCGTGACGCCGGCCTGAACGAGGATCAGGAAATCGCCGTGCGGACGCTCGCTGAGAGCGGCAACGGCGTCGACACCGTGCAGGCGCTCGCCGGGACCGGCAAGACGACGATGCTCCGTGTGGTTGCCAACGCCTACCGTGATGCCGGGTACGAGGTAGCCGGGGTCGCGCCGACGGCGCGAGCCGCCCGTGAGTTGCGCGACGCGGCGGGGATTCCAGCCGGCACGATCCACGCCCTCACCGGTGAGGCGGACCGCCGCGGCGGGCTCGCCCGCGGAGTCGTGCTGATGATCGATGAGGCCGGTATGGCCCCGACCCGGATCACAGCGCGGCTGTTCGAGCACGCCCAACGAGCGGGGGCGAAGATCATCGCGGTCGGCGACGCCGGTCAGCTCACGAGCGTCGAGGCCGGCGGCTGGTTCGCAGCGCTCGCAGGCGATCACGGGGGAGCGAAGCTGCTGCAGGTCATGCGCCAACGCGACCCGGCCGAGCGCGCCGCGCTCGCCGCCCTCCACGACGGGGATCCGGAGACGTATCTCGCGCACAAGGCTTCAGACACCACCCTGCACGCCGACGGTGCGGACGCGCTCCGCGCTGCCGTAAATCGCTGGGCCGACCTCCGCCACACCCACGGCCCCGACGGCGCCGTGATGATTGTCCGCGACAACGCCACTCGCGAGGCGCTCAACGCCCTGGCGCGCCAGCACCTCCGCGCCGCCGGCGAACTGTCCAAGCGCGAGTTCGCGTTCGGCGGCCAGCGCCTCGCGGTCGGCGACCGCGTGATCACACGCCGCAACGACCGCCGGATCGACGTCGACAACGGCGGCATCGCCACCGTCACCGGCGTCCGTGGCGGCCAGGTCCATGTCCGAACTGCGGACGGCCGCAAGAGGGTGTTGCCGGCCGCGTACGCCGCCGAGCACCTCGAGCATGCCTACGCCGTCACCGGTCACGCCAGCCAAGGCGCGACCGCCGAAGCCGCCGTCGTGGTCGGCCGCCCGGAGGACTTCACCCGCGAGTGGGCCTACACCGCCCT
>WQWK01000402.1 GCA_009785395.1 Conexibacteraceae bacterium | reverse complement strand
GGTCACGCTGGGCGAGCTGATCGCGTTCGTGCAGCGGCCGGTGCGCGCGTTCCTGCGCCAGCGGCTCAGCGTCTCGCTCCAGCGCGACGAGGACGAGATCGATGACGCGCTGCCGATCGAGCTCGACGGGCTCGCCCGCTGGGGGGTCGGCCAGCGGCTGCTGGAGCAGCGGCTCGCCGGTGCCGAGAAGCGCGAGGCCTACCTGCCCGAACTCGCGCGCGGCACGCTGCCTCCGGGGGAGCTCGGGATCCCCGTGGTCGAGGAGCTCTGGCCGGCCGCGAAGTTGCTGGCCGACACGGCCAGCAACTTCGCGGCCGGGCACGACGCGCGCTCCGAGCAGACCAACATCACGCTCCCGGGCGGCGTCCGGCTGACCGGCACGGTCGGAGGGCTGTACGGGCACGTGATGCTGTCGGTGAGCTATTCACGGCTCGGGCCGCGCCACCGCCTGGAGGCCTGGATCAGCCTGCTGGCGCTGAGCGCCGCCCACCCGGAGATCCCGTTCGAGGCGGTGACGATCGGACGCGCCGGCCGCGACGCTGCCCAGGTCGCCCGCATACCGCAGCTGGGAAGCACTCCCGAGGCTCGGCAAGCGGCCGCGCTCGCGGAGCTGGCGTCGCTCACGGAGCTGCGCGCCGAGGGGCTGCGGGCGCCGCTGCCGCTCCCGTGCGAAACGGCCAACGCCTACGCCGAGGCGATTAGGGCCGGGAAGGATCCGGTCGCGGCCGCGATGAGCAAGTGGCGATCGGGCTGGACCAACTGGGGGTTCCGCGAGCGCGAGGAGGGCCACCCCGAGCATGTCCTCGCAATCGGCTCTGAGCTCGACCTCGATCGCCTGGCGGAGCTGGCGCTCGCGATCTGGCAGCCGCTGCTCGCCCGCGAGGTGATCGAGGGATGACCGAGCCGCGGACGAGTGTCGACGCCGAGCCGTTCGCCCTCACCGGGCCGCTCCCCACCGGCGTGACCGTGCTCGAGGCGAGCGCGGGCACCGGCAAGACCTTCACGATCGCCGCGCTCGCGGCCCGCTTCATCGCCGAGGGGGTCGTCACGCTCGACCAGCTGCTGCTGGTCACGTTCACGCGTGCCGCGACCAGTGAGCTGCGTGAACGCGTGCGCGAGCGGCTGGTGCTGACCGAGGCCGAGCTGGCACGCGTCGCCGCGGGCGCGCTGCCGCACCGGATCGATGACGTCATCGACCACCTCGCGGCCGCGCCACCCGAGGTCGTGGAGGCGCGCCGCGCACGGCTGGCGGAGGCGATCGCGAACTTCGACGCGGCCACGATCGAGACCACGCACGGCTTCTGCCAGAAGGTGCTCGACGGGCTCGGGACGCTGGCCGAGACCGAGCCGCGCGTGAGCTTCGTCGACAACGTCGAGGACCTCGTGCGTGAGGTGATCGACGACCTGTACGTGCGCCGCTTCTACCGCGACCGCGATGGCCTCACGATGTCCCGCGACGAGGCCGGGCAGATCGCCGCAATCGCGATCGGCAACCCGCTGGCCACGATCTACCCGCTGGACCCGGAGGACGGCACGCCCGAGGCGATGCGGCGCGGGCTCGCCGAGGCCGCCCGCAACGAGCTCGAGTCACGCAAGCGCGCGCTCGCGCTGATGACCCACGACGATCAGCTGACGCGCCTGCTGGACACGCTCAAGGGCCCGGGCGGGCCCGACGCGATCGCCAGCCTGCACGCGCGCTACCGCGCCGTCCTGATCGACGAGTTCCAGGACACGGACCCGATCCAGTGGGAGATCGTGGACCGCGCGTTCGGCAACGGGCCCGCGAGCAACGGGCCCGCGAGCAACGGGCCCGCGAGCAACGGGCCCGCGAGCAACGGTCCGGCGGGCAACGGCCCGCCGGCCAGCGGGCCGGCGGGCCGAGAGACAACCCTCATCCTGATCGGCGACCCCAAACAGGCGATCTACGCCTTCCGCGGCGCCGACGTCTACGCCTACCTGCAGGCGGCCGCGAGCGCCGGCGCCCGCGCCACGCTGAACGTCAACCACCGCAGCGACCAGAGGCTGCTGGACGGGCTCGACGCGCTGTTCGGGCACGCGCGGCTCGGCCATCCGGAGATCCTCTACCGCCGCGTCTCGGCGGCGCCCGGCAACGAGCGCCCGCGGTTGCTCGGCGCGCCCTCCGATCACGCCCTGCGCGTGCGGCTGCTCGACGGCACCGAGCCATCTGTCACACGCACGGGCACCGGCTACCCGAACGCCGATTCGGCGCGTGCGTTCATCGCGCGCGACCTCGCGGCGGACGTCGTCTCGCTGCTGAACTCGGGGGCGGAGATCGAGACCCGCGACGATGACGGCTACGCGCTGTCCCGCCGGCGGCTGGTGCCGGGAGATGTCGCCGTGCTCGTGCGCACGCACCGCAATGCGGGCCTGATCCAGCAGGAGCTCGATGCGCTCGGCGTGCCGGCCGTGATCAGTGGCTCGGGCAGCGTCTTCGCGACCCCCGCCGCCGGCGACTGGCTGGCGCTGCTCGAAGCGCTCGAGCAGCCCTCGCACCCGGGGCGGGCGCGCGCCGCCGCGCTGACGCCGCTGATCGGCTGGACCGCGACCCGCCT
>WQWK01000401.1 GCA_009785395.1 Conexibacteraceae bacterium | reverse complement strand
CTCGTAGCCGAGCAGATGCAGAGCGATCAGCGAATACACCCAGGGCGGCTGAATCCCGCCCCAGCCGCCATCGGCCTCCTGGCGGTCGACGATCCAGCGCTCGGCGCGGCCCAGGGCGAACCGGCGCAGCGGCGCCAGCGGTCGCCGTTGATAAACCTGCAGCACACGGTCGAAGGCGACCAGCCCGCGACCGACCCAGCCGGACGCAAGCGGCTGTGAGAACGGCTCCGGACCGTCGAGCTCCTCGAGCGTGAACGGCAACGGCCGCACCGGGCGCACGGCCAGCACGACCGACAGGGCGACCACGGTCTGGCGCGCCCAGCAGGCGAAGTCGTACACGTTCAGCGGGAACCACGACGGCAGCAACAGCATCTCGGTCGGCAGGGCCGGCACCTGCTCCCACGGCCAGGCGCCGAACAGGGCCAGCCAAACGTGCGTGAACACGCGCGCCCGCTGCACACCGCCGGCGCCGCGGATGTACTCGGCGGCGCTGCGCATGTGCGCGTCCTCCGGCGTGTCCCCCGCGAGCCGCAGCGCCACGTAGGACTCGATCGTGGTCGAGAGATCGGCCGGACCGCCGTGGAAGTTGCTCCAGGTCCCGTCGTCGCGCTGCTGCGAACGTATCCAGTCGGCGCTGCGGACGCTCGCTTCCTGCTGCCGGATCCCGAGGAACTCGCGCATGAGCATGTCCTCGGCGTCCATCGTGACGTTGGTTTCGAGCTCGCCCTTCCACCAGCCGGCGTCGGTCTGCAGCGACAACAGCCGTCGTGCGGCCCGCTCCAGCGCCCGGGCCGCGTCGGTGCGAGCGGCTGCGCCGGTCTCGGCCACGAGGTCTGCGCGCTCCGAAAGCTGGGCGCGCGGACTGCTCAGGGCATCCATAATCTTGGCGGCTTCCAAAGCAGTCTTACCCGAAAATGGCCTTTCCACAGCCCGACAACAGTTACAACGGCCAAGCGGAGGTTAACGACCTCATCGGCATGCTTGCGCAACGCACCGGTTCAGCGATGGATTTGAACCAGCGTTACCTCAACCGGCAGCTCGGCCGCGTGCTGCAAACGCTCGGGTTCGACCGCGACTGGGTGCGTGGCAGCGGGTCCTATCTGATTGACAGCGAGGGCCGAGAATACCTTGATCTCTACGCCGGTTACGGTGTGTTCGCGCTCGGCCGCGGGCATCCGTACGTCAAGGCGCAGCTGCACGCGCTGATCGACAGCGATCCGCCGAGCCTGCCGCAGCTGGGCACGTCGACGCTCGCGGGCATGCTCGCCGAGCGCCTGATTCGATGCTCGCCGGGGCGCCTCGATGCCGTGGTGCTGTGCAGCTCCGGCACCGAGGCGGTGGAGGCGGCGCTGAAGCTCGCCCGCGCCGCCACCGGCCGTCCGCGGCTCCTGTATTGCGAGCGCGGCTTCCACGGTTTGTCATACGGGTCCCTGTCGGTGAACGGCAACGACGAGTTCCGCGAGCGCTTCGGGCTGCTGCTGCCCGGCTGCGACCCGGTGCCGTTCGGCGACCTCGACGCCCTCGAGCGCGAACTGCGCAGCGGGGACGTCGCCGGCTTCATCGTCGAGCCCGTCCAGGGCAAGGGCGTCTATGTCGCGCCCGACGGGTACCTGGCGGGCGCACAGAAGCTCTGCCGCGGGGCCGGGACGATGCTGATCGCCGACGAGGTTCAGACCGGCCTCGGCCGGACCGGCCGCTTCCTGGCCGTCGAGCACTGGGGCATCGAGCCCGACATGATCACGCTCTCGAAGGCCCTGTCGGGCGGTTTTGTGCCGGTCGGTGCGCTGCTCGCAAGCCGCGCCGTGTTCGACGCGACCTTCGACTCGATGGAGAACAGCGTCGTGCACGGCTCGACCTTCGGCGGCGGCGACTTCGCCGCCGGCGCCGCGCTCGCGAGCCTCAACGTGATTGAGCACGACGGCCTCGTCGAGCGCGCCCGCTCAATGGGAGAGCTGCTGATGGGCCTCACCCGCCCCCTGGTCAACCGCTTCGAAATCGTTCGCGAGGTCCGCGGCCTCGGCCTCATGTGGGGCATCGAGCTGGCCCCGCCGTCGGGGCGCGCGGCCCGGCGCGTGTGGGAGGCGATCGAGCGCCGCCAGCCGGGCCTGTTCGCCCAGCTGATCACGGTGCCGCTGTTCCACGAGCACCGGATCCTCACGCAGGTTGCGGGCCACCATATGAACGTGATCAAGGCCCTGCCGCCGCTGACGATCGCCGAGGCCGACCTGCGCCGGTTCGCCGCCGCCCTCGAGACCGTGCTGGAGGAGACCGAGTCGGGCCTTTTCCGCGGCTACGCCAGCCTGGGCTTCAACCTCGGGCGCCGGGCGCTGTCCGCGCGCTGATCTCGGCCGGACCAAACCTAAAGCGGGGGACTCGGGTGTACCCAAAGTGGCGGATTCGGCGCGATATCGCGTCGATACCGATTTCGATATCGTGCCGAGATCGCTTTCGGGAGTGGTGCTTACCCGCCCGGGCCGTAGCACAGGCGCTACGCGCAGGCCGAAGGCGGCGGCGCTCAAGGATTGGCATTGACCGCGGCCAGGGTCGTGTAGCGGGCGGTGATCTGCCGCGCGTT
>WQWK01000400.1 GCA_009785395.1 Conexibacteraceae bacterium | reverse complement strand
GCGCCAAGGTGTCCGCCTGATCCGGACCGAGAACCGCGGCTTGGGCAGCGCCCGCAACACCGGGATGGAGGCGGCAAGCGGCGAGATCATCGCCTACGTCGACGACGACGCGCGGCCCGACCCGCACTGGCTCGATTACCTTGTAACGGAGTTCGCGCGTGGCGATCACTGCGCAGTTGGAGGCCCCAACATCGCGCCCGGCGGCGATGGTGTCGTCGCCGACTGCGTCGCAAACTCCCCCGGCGGTCCGATCCACGTGCTCCTCTCCGATGCCGAGGCGGAGCACATCCCGGGCTGCAACATGGCGATTCGGGCCGACGCGCTCCGCGCGATCGGGGGCTTCGACCCCAGGTTCACAGCGGCGGGCGATGACGTCGATGTCTGTTGGCGCCTCACGCAGCAGGGCTGGACGATTGGCTTCGCCCCCCCCGCCTTCGTCTGGCATCACCGCCGCAACTCGGTCCGCGCCTACTGGCGCCAGCAGCGTGGCTACGGCAGGGCCGAGGCGCTGCTCGAGCGCAAGTGGCCCGAACGCTACAACTCCGCGGGCCACCTCAATTGGTCGGGACGGATGTACGGGCCGGGGATTGCGCAGCCGCTGCTCTCGGGCCGCCAGCGCGTCTACCACGGCACCTGGGGTCTGGGCCCGTTCCAGTCCCTCTATGAGCCCGCCCAGGGAACCCTGCTGTCGCTTCCGCTGATGCCGGAGTGGTATCTGCTGATCGGCGCCCTCGCCGTACTGTCGGGCCTCGGAGCGCTGTGGCGCCCGCTGATGGGCGCGCTGCCGGTGCTGACGCTGTGTCTGCTGTTGATGGTCGCTGGAGCGGTACGGAGCGCGGCACGGCAACGGGTCCGGGCCCCCCAGCGCCTGTCCCGCAGAAGACGGGTCGCGCTGCTCGCGCTGACGACGGCCCTGCATGTCGTTCAGCCCGTCGCCCGGCTGTCGGGCCGGTTGGGCCACGGCTTGAGCCCCTGGCGGCTGCGCGGCCACCGCTCCTTCGCGTTTCCGCTCCCGCGCACCCTGATCGCCTGGAGCGAGATCTGGCGGGGCGCCGACCAGCGCCTGGTGGCAGTCGAGGCCGCGCTCCGCCAACGCGGCACCACGGTGCTGCGCGGAGGCGAATTCGATCGCTGGGACCTCGAGGTCAGATGCGGAACCTTGGCCCGCGCCCGCGGCCGCATGGTCATCGAGGAACACGGGCAGGGCAAGCAGCTGATCCGGCTGCGGTGTTGGCCGAAGGTCTCGGTTCTCGCAATCGCGGCGCTCGCCGCCCTCGGGGCGCTCACCGTCGCGTCCGCGCTCGGCGGCGCCGGCTGGATCGCGGCGTTGTTCGGTGGGGTTTGCCTGCTCGGGGTGGTGCGCCTGCTGTTTGAGTGCGGCGCGGCCGCGGGCGGGCTGGCGGAAGCGTTCCGGACCACGGCCGAGGAAACGGCGGCGACGCGGACCGCGGACACCGGATGGGAGGCGAGCGGGCGGGAGGCCGGGCAGTGCGCTCCTACGGTGTGATGTTGAGGTACATCCGTCGCCAAGCCCGGAGCTGGCTGGCGATGATCGCGCTGACGTTGCTTGCCACCGGTGTCTCGCTGCTCGTCCCGCTGCCACTGAAGGTGCTGATCGACAACGTCGTCGGTCACCATCCCCTGCCGTCGTATCTGAAACTGCTGCCGGCCGCCGGAAGCCGGGAGACCCTATTGATTTACGTGGTCCTGGCCGAGCTGCTGTTTTTCGCCCTGGCCAGCGCTCTGGACACCGCCCTCGCGTTCCTCTGGATCAAGACGGGGCAGACGATGGTGTACGACCTCGCCCGCGATCTGTTCGCCCGCGTCGGGCGCAGATCGCTGCGCGACCACGCGCGGCGGCCGATCGGCGAGACCCTCCAGCGCGTGGCCGAGGACAGCTGGGCGGTACACAGCGTGGCCGACGTGGCTGTGTTCACGCCGCTGACCACGGTGGCGACGCTCGCCGGCGTCGTGTTCATCATGTTCGAACTGAGCCCCACTCTGACGGCGGTGGGCCTGGGCGTGGCGCCGCTGATGGCGCTGGCTTCGTACCTGTACCGCAAACCCGTGCGCAGAGCCGGTAGCCGCCGGCGCGACCTCCAGGGCCGGCTCCAATCCCACGTCCAGCAGACGCTCGCGGGGATCGGCGTCGTACAGGCCTTCGGAGCGGAGCGGCGCCAGCACGCCCGGTTCGCAGAGTTGGCGAGCGCCACGGTGCGCTCGGAGCTGGCGGTCACCGTCGCCAGCGGCGTGAACGCGCTCTGGAGCGGCGGCGTGGCCGTGGTCGGCACCGGCATCATCCTGCTGGTCGGCGCCCATCAGGTGATGGCTGGCGCCCTCACGGTCGGGGGGCTGGTCGTGTTCGTCGCCTACGTGCAGATGGTGCAGGCACAGCTCACCACCGTGACCGAGGCATACACCACGCTCCAGGCTGCTCGGGCCAGCATCGACAGGGTGTTGGAGGTTTTGGATGCTCCGGTTGAGGTGGTGGATGCGCCGGGGGCGGTGGGGTTGGAGCGGGTTGCGGGGGATGTGGTGTTTGACGATGTTTGGTTTGGGTATGAGCCGGGGCGGC
>WQWK01000399.1 GCA_009785395.1 Conexibacteraceae bacterium | reverse complement strand
GCACGGCGCTGGCCTGATCGATCACCTCGCTGACCATCTCGAGGAGCTGGACCCCGATTGCGCGGCTGCCGTCCTTGGCTGTCGGCTGCGTCAAATCGAACAGTGGCTCGCCGAACAGGTCGGCAGACGCAACGCGAACGTTGCTTCCGCCGATGTCCCCGCCCACGACGAAACCGGCGCGAGAGCTGACGACGTATGCGACCGGTTGGCGCCCACGCTGGCCCCTGCGCCTGCCCGAGGCTCGAACCAGCCCCTCTCGTTCGAGCCGATTGACCGCGGCCGAGACGGTTGGCTTCGAAAGGTTCGTGACCGTCGCGATCTCAGGCCGGGTGATCGGGCCACCCCGGAAGATCGTCTCGAGCACCGCTTGCTCGCCGAGCTCCCGCAGGAGACTGAGGCGCGAGTCGGCTCTGGCGCCGATCGTCGAGCCACCGCTGCCATCCCCGTTTGAACCACGGATTGAGGTCATTGCTTTATCAATTCATGGTCCGTTTGACCCGAAAGAATAGGCATCGTATCGTGGATAAGGCAAGGTCCCTTTCAAAACGGAACTTGGCGGCGGTGGACTGATGAAGCTGGCAGTGATCGGAGCGGGTTCGACATACACGCCGGAGCTCGTCTCGGGGCTGATGCGCGAGCAACGGCGAGTTGGGGTGCGCGAGCTCGTGCTGCATGACATCGACCCCGCGCGGCTCGAGGTGGTCGGCGGTCTGGCGCGGCGGATGCTCGACCGCCGGGATTACCAAGGTGGGTTTGCGCTGACAGGTGATCTCGATCGCGCGCTCGAGGGCGCCGAGTTCGTCCTGATCCAGCTGCGCGTAGGCGGGCAGGCGGCCCGCCTACGCGACGAGACCATCCCCGCCAGGTGCGGGTGCGTCGGCCAGGAGACCACCGGCGCCGGCGGCCTTGCCAAGGCGATGCGGACCGTGCCCGTGGTCCTGGAGATCGCCGAGCGGGCGCGGCAGCGGGCGGCCGACGGAGCGTGGATCATCGACTTCACGAATCCGGTCGGGATCGTCACCCGGGCACTGCTCGACGCGGGCCACCGAGCAATCGGCCTGTGCAACGTCGCGATCACCTTCCAGCGTCAGATCGCAGCGCATCTTCACGTCGCTCCAGAACGGGTGCTGGTCGACCAGGTCGGTCTCAACCACCTGACCTGGATCCGGGCTGTGCGCCTCGATGGCGACGACATCTTGCGTGACCTGTTGCGGTCGTTTGGCGACGAGCTCGCCCGGGAGATCCAGCTGCCGCGGACGCTGCTCGACGAGCTCGGCGCCATCCCCTCCTATTACCTCCGCTACTTCTACGCGGAGCGCGACGTCGTCGGCGAGCAGCAGGTCGAGCCGCCTCGGGCTCAGGTGGTGGCCGAAATCGAGCGGCAGCTGCTCGAGCTCTACCGGGATCCGGCGCTGGCGGAGAAGCCGGCGCTGCTGGAACAGCGTGGTGGGGCCTACTACAGCGACGCCGCTGTCGCGCTCGTCGCCTCGCTAGCCGCAAACACCGGCGAGGCGCAGGTCGTAGACGTGTACAACCGGGGCACGCTTGCCGGGCTGGCTGACGACGATGTCGTCGAAGTGCCGGCCCGCATCGGGCGCACCGGCGCCGAACCGCTTCCGCAGCCACCGCTCGCCGCGGAGTTGCTGGGGCTCGTCCAACACGTCTCGGCCTATGAGCGACTCGCCGCCGAGGCGGCCCGGTCGGGTGATCTGCGAATTGCTCGCAAGGCTTTGCTGACAAATCCACTCGTCCGGGAGTACGCGCTGGCTGGCGACCTGCTCGAAGCGATGCTCGTCGGCCACGCCGGCCCGGCCGCGGTCCCGGCCCAGGTGGCCAGGTGAGCGCACACCAGAACGGGTGTCGGGTGCTCGCCGTGGACGGGGGCGGGGCCAAGACCGACCTTGCGCTGCTGAGCTCCAGCGGAGGCCTGCTCGCGTTCGCGCGCGGAGGCAGAAGCCAGGCCTATTACCTGGGTGTCGACGGTGCTATCGCGGTGATCCAGGAGCTGCTTGAAAGCGCCATTACCCAGGCGGGGCTCGATCCGCTCGATCGCCCGATCGCATCGACCGCGTACGTCCTGCTCTCCGGCGCAGACCTGCCGGAGGAGCAATCAACCATCCAAGCCGGCATCGAGCGGCTCGAGTGGAGCACGCGGCTGGTTGTGGACAACGACATGCCGGCGCTGCTGCGTGCCGGCACGGCTCGCGACTGGGGAGTCGCCGTCGTCTGCGGCGCTGGCATCAACTGCCTGGGGCGCGGGCCCGATGGGCGTGAGGCAAGGTTCCTTTCGTTTGGCGCGGTGAGCGGCGATTGGGGCGGCGGTGGTGACTTGGGTTTGGCCGCGCTGTCGGCAGCTGCGCGCAGCGTCGATGGTCGCGGACCGAAAACCGCGCTAGCGATCTCAATTCCCGCGCACTTCGGGCTGAATGACCCACTCGAGCTGGCGCGTGCAATACACCTGCAACTGATTCCCGAGACTCGGCTCGGTGAGCTTGCCCCGGTGGTCCTCGCCGCCAGCGCTGATGATCCCGTCGCGGCGGGCATTGTCGACCGCCTGACCGGCGAGGTGATCGCGCTGGCG
>WQWK01000398.1 GCA_009785395.1 Conexibacteraceae bacterium | reverse complement strand
CGCAGTTGCTTCAGATGTCCGTCGCCGCCCTCCACGGCGGCGATCGCCTCCGTGCCTGTCAGCACCTCGATGTTCGGGATCGCTTCGATCTGCTCGATCAGGTAATGGGACATCGACTTGGCCAGCGAGGTATCGCGAACGAGCATCGTCACCTCAGCGGCGAACTTCGAGAAGTAGACGGCTGCCTGGCCGGCTGAGTTGGCCCCCCCGATCACGACCACGTGCTGGCCCATGCAGGACCGCGCCTCGGTCAGCGCCGCGCCGTAGTAGATGCCGGCCCCTGTCAGCTCGGAGAACCCCGGCGCGGTGAGCATGCGGTAGGCGACACCGCTGGCGACCAGCACGCTGTTGGCGCTCAGCTGCGTTCCCCCGGTCAGCTCGACGAACCGGCCGGCCCCCTCGATCCGCAGCGCGACCGCATCCGAGACGGTGAGCAGCTCTGCGCCCAGGCGACGAGCCTGCGAGGTGGCCCGCCGGGCGAGGTCGGAGCCTGAGAGCCCAGCGGGGAAACCGAGGTAGTTCTCGATCCGGCTGCTCTGCCCGGCCTGGCCGCCGGGCGCCTCGGACTCGACCATGATCGTGCGCAGGCCCTCCGAGGCACCGTAAACCGCGGCGGCGAGCCCAGCGGGGCCGCCGCCGACGATCACGAGGTCGTAGTGATCGGTGGCAGGCGCGGCGGTGACGCCGAGTCGCTCGGCCAGCTCGAACACCGTCGGGCGCTCGAGCACGCTGCCGTCCTCGAGGATCGCGACCGGCAGCCGCTCGGCCGGCACCCCCGCGGCGACCAGCAGCTCCTGGGCTTCCGGGTCGCGCTCGACGTCGAGCCAGCGGCCGGGGACGCGGTTGCGAGCGAGGAAGTCGCGCAGATCGTGGGTGTCCTTGGAAAAGCGGTGGCCGATGACGCGCACGCCCGAGTTCAGCAGCGCGGCGCTTCCCTCCCAGGTCTTCAGCAGGTCATCGACGACCGGGTACAGCGCCTCCTCGGGCGGATCCCACGGCTTCAGCAGGTAGTAGTCGAGGCCGACCTCGTTGATCGCGGTGATCGCGGCCTGCGTGTCCGCGTAGGCGGTGAGCAGCGTGCGCTTGGCCTCGGGATAGACCTCGCGCGCCTTCGACAGGAAGGCGGTTCCCTCCATCCCCGGCATGCGCTGGTCGGCGATCATCAGCGCGACGGCGTCACCGCGCCGGCGCATCTCGGTGAGCAGGTCAAGCGCCTCGGCGCCCGAGCCCGCGCGCACGATCCGGTAGCCCTCGCCGAACTGGCGCCGGAGATCGCGCGAGACGGCCGCGAGCACCGTCGGCTCGTCGTCGACCGCGAGGATCGCGGGCCGGCGGACCCCGGCATCTTCACGGGCGGGGGCTTCAGTGATCGCGGTCATCTACCTCAGAAGCTGAGCATCGGGGAGGGTGGGATCCTGGTCTTACCGATCACCTGTGGGATCAGCATGCCGACCTCGTCGACGAAGCACCAGCTCCACTCCTCCTCTGGTTCCAGCGAGCGGATGACCGGGTGGCCGGTGCTCTGGTGGTGTGCGGTTGCGTGGCGGCCCGGCGAGTCATCGCAGCAGCCGACGTGGCCGCACTGCAGGCAGATGCGCAGGTGCATCCAGACGCCGCCGCTGGCCAGACACTCCTCACAACCGTCGACCGAGGCGGGCAGCTCGGTGACCTTCACCGAGTCCAAATGGGTACAGACCGGAGAGTTCATGTTTTCAGCGTTGCAAACGCGTCAAGCGGTCAGTGCCGCCGTGCGATCGCGACCCCGGCTAGGCACAGCAGACCACCCGGGACAGCCAGCAGCGGTGGTACCTGGTTGAGCGTGAGCCAGCTGAGCACCACGACGAGCGGTGGAACCAGGTAGGTGGTCACGCCGAGGCGTCCGGCGTCCATGCGGCCGAGCACGTAGGCCCAGAGCAGGAACGCGACCGCGGTCGGGCCGATTCCCAGATAGACGACGTCCGCGATCGTGCCGGCCGATGCGTGACCGAGCTCGTGAACGGTCTGAGGTGCGAACTCGAGAAGCGCCACGGTGCCGGCCGTACAGGCGAGCCAGGTGGCGGGCAGCGCGCCTGTCAGCTGCAGTGCGGGCTTCTGCACGACCATCGCCAGCGCGTAGGCGAGCGCGGCCACGACGCAGAGCCCGGTGCCGAGCAGCGCATCCGAGCTGTGGCCCGAGACGCCCAGCGCGATCAGCCCGGCGCCGGTCAGCCCGACAGCGCATCCGGCCAGCAGCGCCCGCGGGAAGCCCTCGTGCAGCAGCCAGCCGGCCAGCAAAGCGAGAAAGATCGGGGCGGTGTTGATCAGCAGCGACGACGTGCCCGCGTCGATCCATTTCTCGGCGGTGTTCAGCGAGAACATGTAAACCCCGAACCAGAGCACCCCGGCGAGCGCCGCCCGCCCGAAGGCGCCCCCGCCGGGCACGCGCCGCCGGCGCGCGAGCATCGCCAGGCCGAGCGCGACGCTGCCGACCGCGACGCGTGTGAGCGCCAGCGGGCCGGGGGAGAGGTGGCGATCAGCCGAGCGGATCACGACGAACGCCGACGCCCACATCAGCAGGGTCAGCGCGATCGCGCCCGCGATTCGG
>WQWK01000397.1 GCA_009785395.1 Conexibacteraceae bacterium | reverse complement strand
TCGGCGTAGAGGGCCACGAGCGCGGGATCCGCCACGCGCGTGAGCTTGGAGGCCAGGAACGTCGTCTCCGTCTGCGGGTCCGGGATCTCCCCGCCGAACGCGGCGAAGGCCGCGAACTCCTCGTGCCGCCCGCGGCGCGTCGCCTCGGCGACGCGCTTGTCGACGTGATCGCTGAAGAACTGGAAGGGCGCGTCCTCCCCGTACTCCTCGCCCATGAACAGCATCGGCGTGAACGGCGCGAGCAGCGTGCAGAACGCGGCGAGCGGCCGCGCGGCGGCCGGCATGCGGTCGCCGTAGGCGCGGTTGCCGACCTGATCGTGGTCCTGCGAGAAGACGATGAACTGTCGCGGCGGGAGATCATCGGCGGGCGCCCCGAAGCGGCGCCGGCGGAACTGCGAGTACTCGCCGGCATACACGTGGGGCCGGTGGAAGGCCTTCGCCAGCTGCTCCACCCGGCCGAAATCGGCGTAGTAGCCGTCGTTGTCATCGGTGATGAGTGATCGCAGCGCATGGTGAAAATCGTCAGCCCAGGCGGCGTCGCAACCATAGCCCCCGAGCCGCGGCGGGCGCGTCACGCGCGGATCGTTGAGGCCGCTCTCGGCGATCACGAGCCGGCGGCGCCCAAGCGCATGCACGCGCCGCGACACGGCCGCGACGATGTGCTCGGCGCTCGAGTCGAAGATCGCGTGAACCGCGTCCAGCCGCAGGCCGTCGATCCCGAAGTCACGCACCCAGCCCTCGGCTGACTGCAGCACCCACTCGCGCACCGGGTCTGAGTCGGCGTCGTCGAAGTTGAGCGCCCTGCCCCAGAAGGTCTCGTACCTGTCAGTGAAGTAGGGCCCGAAGGCGGCGAGCGCGCGCGAGCCGGATGCGCCGATGTGGTTGTAGACGACGTCGAGGATCACGGCCAGCCCGTGGGCGTGGGCCGCGTCGATCAGCTGCTGCAGTCCCGCCGGGCCGCCGTATGCTGACTCCGCCGCCGACAGGTAGACCCCGTCATACCCCCAGCCGCGGGCGCCCGGGAACTCGGCGATGGGCATCAGCTCGAGAGCCGTCACGCCCAGTTCCGCCAGCGCCCCCAGATGTGGGATCGCGCCGGCGAACGTGCCCGCCTGCGAAAAGGCGCCGACGTGCAGCTCGTAGATGACCTGCTCGGACAGCGGCCGCGCGGTGAACGGCACGGGCACGGCGGGGGCGTAGACGCGCGACGGCCCGCGCAGCCCGTACGGCTGCCACCGCGACGCCGGGTCGGGCAGCCGCCGGTTGCCGATCAGGTATGTGTAGTCCGTGCCCGGCCCGACGTCGGCGGCCACCTCATAGATCCCATAGCCGGCGTGGTCAAGCGGGACCACGCCGGAAGGATTACGCGGTGAACCCAGGATCAACCGCGGCTCGTACGCGCGCGGCGCCCAGACCCGGAACTGCGTGCGGCCGTCGGGCAGCGGGGTGGCTCCGAGCGGGCGCTCCCACGGGTATTCGGAGCTCAAGGCTCGGGCACCAGCCACAGGGCCGCGAGCGGCGGCAGCGTCAGCTCGGCCGAGAACGGCTGTCCGTGCCAGGGCACCGACTCGGCCTCGATGCCGCCCCAGTTGCCGACGTTGCCGCCGCCGTAGTACGAGGAGTCCGTGTTGAGCGCCTCGCTCCAGAGGCCGGGTTGCGGCAGGCCCACCCGGTAGCCGGGACGCGGGACCGGTGAGAAGTTGGCGACGAAGAGGAGCACGTCGCGCCCGTCGCGCGCCTGCCGGGCGAAGGCGATCACGTTGGAGTCGGCGTCGTTGGGCTCGAGCCAGTAGAAGCCGTCGGGCTCGAAGTCGAGCGCCCATAGCGCCGGCTGGTCGCGATAGGTGCGGTTGAGGTCGCGCACGAGCGCCTGCACGCCGGCGTGCTCGGGCGACTCGAGCAGGTGCCAGTGCAGCGAGCCCGCCGCATCCCATTCTGTTTTCTGGCCGAGCTCGCCGCCCATGAACAGCAGCTTCTTACCCGGATGCGCCCACATGTAGGCGTACAGCGTGCGCAGGTTCGCGAGCTTCTGCCAGTGGTCGCCGGACATCTTGTCGTAGAGCGAGCCCTTGCCGTGGACGACCTCATCGTGCGAGAGCGGCAGGATGAAGTTCTCGGTGAAGGCGTAGACGAGGCTGAAGGTGAGCTGGTTGTGGTGGTAGCGGCGGTAGACGGGGTCCTGCCGGAGGTAGCCCAGGGTGTCGTGCATCCAGCCCATGTTCCACTTGAAGCCGAAGCCGAGGCCGCCGATGTAGGTCGGGCGCGAGACGCCGGGCCAGGCGGTCGATTCCTCGGCCGCGGAGATGATGCCCGGGTCGTGGCCGTGGACGCGCTCGTTGAGCTCCTTCAGGAACGAGACCGCCTCGAGGTCCTCGCGCCCGCCGAACTCGTTGGGGACCCATTCGCCGGGCTCGCGCGAGTAGTCGAGGTAGAGCATCGAGGCGACGGCGTCGACGCGCAGGCCGTCGACGTGGAACTCGCGCAGCCAGTAGAGCGCGTTGGCGATCAGGAAGTTGCGGACCTCGTGGCGGCCATAGTTGAAGACGAGCGTGCCCCAGTCGGGGTGCGCGCCGCGTCGCGGGTCGTCGTGCTCG
>WQWK01000396.1 GCA_009785395.1 Conexibacteraceae bacterium | reverse complement strand
GCGTGCGCACGCCCCGTAGCAGCGGCTCCAGCGTCCGTGGTCACGGCTGAACGTGTAGGCCGCGATCGGGACGCCGCCGATCCCGGGGAGCATCGCGTTTGCCAGCACGGTCTGCCCGGAGGGCAGCTTCTCGGTCTCGATCGTGGCCGGACCGACGGCGGGCCGTCCGTCGGGTGAGAGCAGATACCAGGCGGTGTGCCAGGGCGGCAGCGGCAGCACGCTCTCGAGGAGCTTGTTGCCGAACGCGGCGTTGGCGATCCCGGGCTCGAACAGATACAGCGGGTGCCCGGCGTAGGTCACCTGGAAGGCCCCGAGGTCTCGGCGGTAAACCGCGCCGAGCAGCCAGCGGTCCACACCCGGTCCTGCGATCGGTGGCCGGTCGGTCGTCAGCGCCTGCCAGTCGGCCTGCTGATCGATCTCACTGCCGGTGCAGGTCAGCGGACCGGCGACCCCGCCGGCGAACATCCCGCCGGGCAGCGGGCCGTTCACGAGCGTGGTGCCGCAGCCCGCCTGATAGTGCCGGTCACGAACCACCGGCGGGTCGATTGTGGGCATATACACGGCGGACCCGGCCGGGAACATCGGCGTGCTGCTGCCCGGCGCAAACCCGGCCCCCGAGCCGAGGGTCAGCACGCTCCCGAACGTGGACTGCCCGACGCTGAGCACAGCCTGGGCTGGGTCGACGGGGCGATGCGACCATCGCTGATGGGCCTGCGCGACCGTCGCGCCGCTCGCCAACAACAGCGCGGTTGCCACGGTCACCGCCGCGGCGGCCGAACCGGCGCGAGCTCTGCGCGATCGGCGGAAAGGCAGGAGAAGACGGGTACTCATGTGTGACTCCTTGCGTGTTGGTCACGTCCGATGACGTGGGTTGCCACGCAACGTAGGTCGCTTGCGTCACCACGCCCGGCGGCAGTGACCGTCCAGCGGTCACACGGGAGGCTTCATGGCCCGAACTGCGGAGCCGGCCGGTGAAACGCGGCGGGAATCGACGACGACCCGGGTGCCGGCGAGCGGTGAGAGGGTGACGTTGCGTCGGGTGGCGCGCTCCGGCCGCGGATCGACCTTGCGCAGTGACACGCGCCCGAGCACCTCGCGCAGGACGACTCGCATCTCGAACTCTGCGAAGGCGGCGCCGAGGCAGCGGCGGATGCCGCCGCCGAACGGGATCCAGGAGTAGGTCTCGGGCGGCGAATCAAGGAAGCGCTCGGGGCGAAAGGCGAACGGCTCTGGGTAGAGCTCGGGGTCGGTGTGGGTGAGCCAGATCGATGGGCTGACGTCGGTGCCGGCCGGCAGTTGCAGCTGGTCGGTGACGAGGTCTTCGGCGAGGCGCCGCCCCGCCAGCGGGACGACCGGGCGCAGGCGCAGCGACTCGGCGATCGTCGCCTTCAGGTAAGTCTCCTCGCCGGCCGCCAGCGAGGCGCGCAGCCGGCCCAGTTCGGCTGGGTGGCGAAGCAGCAGGTCGAAGGTCCAGGCGAGCGCCGTGGCCGTCGTCTCGTGACCCGCGAGCAGCAGCGTCATCAGTTGGTCCCGGAGTTCCCGGTCGCTCATCGGGGTGTCGTCCTCGAAGCGGGCGCTCATCAGCATTGAGAGGATGTCCTCGCGCTGCTCCAGGCCGGGGCGCAGGCGATGCTCGGCGATCTCGGCGAAGAGCGCCTCGTCGACTTCGGCGAGACGCTCACGGACCGCGGCGAAGGGGTCGCTGCCGAGCCGCCGCGCCGTCAGGGCGCGCAGCATCATCGCCGGCGAGCCGGTGTCGGCCATCAGGCCTCGCAGCAGGACCCGCAGCCGGTCCAGGCGCGCGCCCTCCGCTACGCCGAACACGGCGCGGAGGATCACCTCCAGCGTCACCGTCTGCATCCGTGTGTGAATCGGGAACTCGCGACCGAGCGGCCAGGAGTCGATCTCGGCGCCCGCGATCTCCGTCATCACCGCCTCGTAGCTGCGCATCCGCTCGCCGTGGAACGGGGGAAGCATCAGGCGGCGGCGGGCGACGTGCTCCTCTCCCGTCAAGAGCAGGACCGAGCGCGAACCGAGCACTGGCTCGAGCTGAAACGTGCGCCCCGGCGGAAGCCCGTGCCGGCGCTCGGCATACAGGGCCTTGATCACGGCCGGATCGGAAACGATCACCATCGGCCGCTCGAAGCCGATGAAGCGCACGCTGAACGCGCGGCCGAACCGCTCACGGTTGTGCGCCAGGAACGCGAGCGGCCGGAAGCTCCACGCGAACGTCTGCCAAACCGGCCCTCCCGACGGTTCCGGTGGAAGCGACACGCGCTGGATCCTGCCAAAGGTCTCGAATCCGCGTCGGTGCGACGCAGTTCCACGTCGCAGGGCGGACGCGGTGGCGATGCGACCCCCGCCCGCCAGGGCGAGGCCGAGTCAGGGGACTCCCAAGAGGCGATTTCCGCGCGGTATCGCGCCGATATCGCAACCGATATCACGCCAACGTCAGCCTTGGAGGCCCCCCTCGGGCGGGCGATCCCCAGCGCTCGCGCATTTGTCTTCAAAAGAAGACGGGCTTGCCACCAACGCTTCGGGAGTCCCTGTGGAGGTGACGGGAAGGAAAGCCACCTCCAGCGTCACTTTCCTTCCCGTCACCCGTGG
>WQWK01000395.1 GCA_009785395.1 Conexibacteraceae bacterium | reverse complement strand
TCGGCGAGCTTCTCCTCGGCGATCTCCATCCAGCGCCCGAGCTCGTCGCCCATCACCGCCGAGATCACCTCGTCGCGGAAGTCCGGGTCCGTCTCCAGCCGGCGGTACTCGTCGGGCGAGCACTGGTATGGGTAGAAGCCGTTGAAGCGCACGCGCTTGTACACCTCGGCGAGCTGGCGCTCGTTCTTGATCGTCTCGTCGCGCCCGAGCACGTGCGCCTGCCAGCGTCCCGGTCCCGTCTCGACGATCGGCACCAGCGCCTTGCCGGTGAGGTCGCCGCCGAGCACCAGCACATCCGCCTCGTAGAACGCGGCCGCCGCGAGGAACTTGCGCCAGCAGCGTTCGGAACCGTGGATGTCGCCCGCGTAGTAGATCCGCATCAGCCACCCACCTCCTCGGGCAGTTCGTACCATCGAACTCGCTCGCCGACCTTGGCGCGGGCCTTCCAGCGCATGCTCTTCGGTGCCTGATCGATCCGCCGCCGCAGCGTCCGGATCCGCTCGTGGATACGCGCGGCGCCGTCGCGGAAGCCATCGAGCGAGCCGGTCCAGCGTTCGAGCTGCTCGAGGTTGCCGGTGACCGTCCGCCACCAGCCCCAGTCGGCGGCGAGCACTTCGACCACCCGCTCATCGCCCGTGTCGTGGTCGTGAAGGAGCGCGGCGGCGTCCTTCAGGTCGCGCTCGTTGAGCTCGACGACCTGGAGCTTGCTGAGCAGCAGATCCGGCGGGGTCAGCGTCTGCTCGTCGAGCAATAGCCGCTTGCGCAGGTCAAGCGTGTGGGACATCTGCAGCTCGTCGAGAATCACATCGATCTGGCGCCCGTCGGGGGCGTTGAACAGCAGTCGGGTCCGTCCCTGCAGGGCGTTGAACTCCTGGTCGGCGACATACCCGAGGTCGGTCAGCAGCGCGCTCAGGGGGCGGCGGGCGGCGCTGGGTGCGGCGAGGTCGATGTCCTTGTAGTCGCGCGCCAGCGGGGGATGCGCCGCCGAGGGGCAGCGCAGCGCGACCGCCACGCCACCCATCAGCCTGACGTCGACGTCTCGCTCCCTGGCGGCCGCCAGCAGCCGGCGCCCTTCCTCGCGGAGGTCGGCAAGTTGCGGGGCGTCGGGCATCCGCCGCAGACGCTACTCGACCGGGATCTCCTTGAAACGCTGGCTGACGTCGACGCCGCGCCGGCGCTGCACGGCCTTGGCCACGAAGTAGATCACCAGGCCGCTGGCGAAGATCCCGAAGTTGAGGATCTTGGCCGGGGTCTGTCCGACGATGCCGGCGCTCGGATCGGTCCAGAACGCCCAGCCCATGATCACGAGCGCGATGAACGACAGGCCGCCGACGATCGACATCACCGGGATCCTTCCGAGCCGCCAGCGCACCGGCGATGACTCGAACACGTCAGGCAGCCGGTAGGGGAACACCATCGCTGCGACCGACACGATTGCGAAGCCGAGGATGAACCCGAAGATGCCGACCAGCGCGGCGAACGCGCTCCAGTGCGTGTACAGCCACAACGCCCCGATCGAGCCCGCTCCGACCAGCACCAGCGCGTACACCGGCGTGTGGTAACGGTCGTGCACCTCGCCCAGCTTGCGCGGCATCAGGCCGTCGACCGAGTAGGCCAGGAAGTTGCGGCTGGCGTTGAGGATCTGGCCCGGCAGCCAGGTGTAGCTGAAGAAGATGAAGCCGAACAGCATCAGCGCAGCAAGCAGGTTGGAGCTGACCCCCTGCGCCGCGATCGCCGAGAACGGCAGCTGGGTGACGACCGCGAGCTTGCCCATCGTCTGCAGACCGGCGATCCGGTTGCCGAGCGCGAGCAGCACGATCAGGATCGCGGTCGTAACGAAGGCCGCCGCCGGCATCGACCACAACTGCAGGCGCGAGGCGCGCCGGACCTCGCCGCCGATGTAGGACGAGGACTGGTTGAAGACGAGGTTGATGTAGATCCAGGTGCCGGCCAACAGCGTCCACTTCAGCGAGAACGGGCCGCCCTCCGCGAAGCCCGCCTTCGTGGCCGCGTGGTTGAGTGAGGCGCCAAACGCCTGGCCGGTGTGAGCCGTGAAGTTGTGACTGAACGAGCCCGGCGACTGAAATAGCCATACGACCGCGATCATGATCACGCTCAGCAGCCCCAGCAGGAACAGCACGTTCTGCAGCCTGAAGAACAGGTGCAGGCCGACAACCAGGATCGCGACGAGCGCGATGATCAACCCCGAACCCACGAAGAACGCTCCCAGCGGCGTCACGCACCAGTTTCCGAAAGTCACCATCCAGTGCGTGCCGGTGCGCTGCCCGACGACACTGAAGAACGGGCCGACCCCGTAGTAGGCAAAGAACGCCGAGGGCACGCCGCCGTACATGAACCACCAGGCGGTGTTGTTCCAGCTCGACATCATCCCGAGCGCTGGGTGCAGCGTTCGTGACACGTACACGTAGTCGGCACCGGAGCGCGGCATCGCAGCCGCGAAGAACGAGAACACCAGCGACGTCGGGATCACGATCGCCAGCGTCAGCAGTGCGGTGACGAACAGGTTCGCGCCCGGGTAGAAGGCGGTGGAGAACAGGAACACCAGCACGCCCATCAGCCCGATCGAGACGAAGTTCATGTTGTAGATC
>WQWK01000394.1 GCA_009785395.1 Conexibacteraceae bacterium | reverse complement strand
CCGGCGCCGAGCAGACCGACGCTCGTGCCGCCGCGGTCGTGCTCGATGCGCTGGCGCAGCTGCAGGAGCTCGACGGCGGGCGGACGCCGGCGCTGGAGCTGATCGAGCTGCTGGACGCTCTGCAGGTGCCTGTCCAGGGCGGCGCGCCTGCGGACGCGGTGCTGATCGCCGAGCCGCTCGCGATCCGCGCCCGCCGCTTCCGGCGGGTGTTCGTCACGGGCCTGTGCGAGGGCGAGTTCCCGGCTCCGCAGACCACCGCCGGCGACCCGTTCCTGGGCGATGAGCACCGCCGCGAGCTGGCGCTCGCGTCTGGGCTGGCGCTGCCGCAGAGCAGCGACCCGCTGGACCGCGAGCGCTACCTGCTCTACGTGTGCGTCTCCCGCGCGACCGAGCGCGTCACGTTCAGCTACCGCAGCTCCGACGAGGACGGCAACACCGTCAACGCCTCCCCGTTCCTCGAGGATGTCACCGCGCTGTTCACGGACGACTGGCGAGCGCACCGCCGACGCCGCCTGTTGGCCGACGTCGTCTGGCAGGTGGAGGAGGCTCCAGACCCGCGCGAGCGGCAGGTCGCGGCTGCCTTTCTGGAGGCGGTGGGGTCCGGCGGGTCGCCAGCGGGCGACCCGCCGGAGACGAAAGTCCTGCCCGAACAGGCGCTCGCGCGCATTCGTCACCGCCAGGTCGTCTCGGGCAGCGCGCTCGAGATGTTCGCCGCGTGTCCGGTGCGCTGGCTGGTCGAGCGCCAGCTGAACAGCAAGGACCTCGGGCCCGATCCTGAGCCGATGGCGCGCGGGTCGTTCATTCACGCGGTGCTCGAGCGCGTGTTCGCGGGGCTCGGCGGGCCGCTCAACGCCGGCAGCATGCCGGACGCCGAGCGGCTGCTGGCGCAGGTGCTCAGTGGCGACGACGCCCCCGACAGTGAACAGCTCGCGCCGGGCCAGCCGCCCGCGGTCGGCGCGGCGATTCTTCGCGGGATCCAGGCGGAGCTGCTCCGCTATCTGCGCTTCGAGGCGAGCGGAGGCAGCGACTGGACCCCGGTCTGGACCGAGCTGGAATTCGGCCGCCGCCCGGATGATCCCGAGGCGTTCGCTGCGGTGGAGCTCGTGGCCGGGAACGAGCGCGCGCTGCTGAACGGCGTGGTCGATCGCGTCGACGCCGATCCGCGCGATCCGCAGCGGGTGATCGTGCGCGACTACAAGAGCGGCGCCAAGCGGCCCACCTGGCCGGTGGCGCACTGGCTGGGCGATCACCAGATCCAGGTCGCGCTCTACATGATCGCGGTCCGGCGCCTGCTCGGACTGCGCCCGGTCGGCGGCTTCTATCAGCCGCTGAGCGGCAGCGACCTGCGGCCACGCGGCGTCCACACAGCGGGCGCGGACCTGGGCGGGCAGACCGTTACGAACGACGAGCTCTCGGAGGCGGAGCTCGAGTCGCTGCTCGAGCAGATCGAGCACGAGGCGGTGGCGCTGGCCGCGACCATGCGGCGCGGCGAGCTGACGCCCTGCCCCGAGACCTGCACGCCCAACGGGACCTGCCGGCACCCTGGGATCTGCTGGGCCGCGCAATGACCGACGCCGTGGGGGATGTGAAGCGGTTCACACCGGACCAGCAGCACGCGATCGAGCACCGCGAGGGCGAGTTGCTGCTCGACGCCGGTGCCGGCAGCGGCAAGACCCTGGTGCTGGTCGAGCGCTTCGCGCGGGCGGTCGAGGAGGACAGGGTCGGCGTCAACCGGATCCTCACGATCACCTTCACCGACAAGGCTGCGGCCGAGCTGCGCGAGCGGATCCGCGCGCGCCTGCGCGCGGGCGGCGACGACGATGCGGCGCGCGCGACCGAGGGCGCCTGGATCTCAACGATCCACGCCTTCTGCGCGCGCCTGCTGCGCACGCACGCGCTCGACGCTGGCCTCGATCCGGAGTTCTCGGTGATCGAGGAGCCTGACGGCGCGCAACTGCGGCGCGCGGCGGCCGATGCGGCGATCGCCGCCTGTGCCCGCACCGAGGATGGCGCCGAGCTGATCGCCAGTCTGGGAATCGGTCCGCTGCGGGCCACGCTTGCGGCGACCTACGACGAACTGCGCGCCCGTGGCGCGCTCGAACCGGAGCTGCCGCCCGCTCCGCGGCCGCCGACGGCCGCCGTCCTGCGGGCTGCGGCGAAGACGGTCAAGGAGCTGGCCCGGGTACTCCAGCGTGAGCTCGGCGAGATTCCGGATCCGGGGCACGGGGTGGTGCGGGCGCTGGAGCGGCTCGAGCTCGTGGGGCCGGTGCTGGCCGGGCTGGAGCCCGGCGCCGAGGCCGGCCTGGAGCGCGCCGGCGCTGAGCCCGAGCCGCCCTGGCCGGGCGAGCTCGAGGGGATCCGGCTGGGCAAGGGCGGTGGCGCGGCGCTCAAGACCGACGCCTGTGAGCAGTACGGGGCCGCGCTGGACGAGCTCGGCGAGCTGGCCAGGCGCGTGTTCGCGGCCGCCGCCCGCGACGGGCTCGACGCGCTGCTGCGCGAGTACGGCGCGCGTTACACCGCGCTCAAGCGGGAGCGGTCGGTGCTCGACTTCACCGACCTCGAGCTGCTCGCGCGGGAGCTGCTGCGCAGGCCCGAGATCGGCGACCGCT
>WQWK01000393.1 GCA_009785395.1 Conexibacteraceae bacterium | reverse complement strand
GCTCCCGCAACTGATTGAATCGCCAACAGTGGCAGCCACCGAGCCGAGACACGACCAGGTCAATGAGGCACTCGAGCTCGACGTGGCGAAGGCGTCGCGGAGGCTCCGCCACGGGCTGATCTCGCTGACGGTCCTGGTCGTGCTGGTCGTCGGGCTGCTGCTGGCGGTCCCCGGGCTCCACGACGTCGCGCACAAGGTGGTCCAGATGCCGGCGGGCCTGATCGTGCTCGCGATCGTCCTCGAGATCCTCTCGTGCGCTTCGTACGTGATCGCGTTCCTGCAGGTCTTCGATCGCGCGCCGGTCCGGTTCGGCGCGCGCGTCGCCCTCAGCGAGCTCGCGTTCGGGGCGGCGGTGTCGCTGGGCGGCGCCGGCAGCGTCGCGGTCGGCGCGCTGCTGCTCGTCGAACGCGGAGCCACCCCCGGTGCCGTCGTCAAGCGCTCGGCGATCCTGTTCCTGCTGACCAGCGCGGTCAACCTCGTGACGCTCGCGCTGGCCGGCTTCGCGGCGTGGTTCGGAATCCTTCCGGGCACGAGCAATCCGTGGCTGAGCCTGGTTCCCGGCGTCGTCGGGGTGGTCGTCTTCCTCGCCTTTCTGGCGCTTCCGTGGGTCACGGACCGGCTCGTCCCGGAAGGCCGTCACGGACCGATCGCGACCGTGATGAGGACCACCGGCGAGACCGTCAGCGCCACCGCCAAGGTCCTGTTCACGCCCGACTGGCGGCTGATCGGCGCGTTCGGCTTCCTATGGTTCGATATCGGCGTGCTGGTGGTCTGCTTCTGGGCGACCGGCCACACGCCGCCGCTGACGACGATCGTGCTCGCCTACCAGATCGGGTACCTGTCGAACTTCCTGCCGATCCCCGGTGGAATCGGCGTGCTCGACGGCAGCTTCGTCGGGATGTTCGTGCTCTACGGGGTCGCCGCGACGCCGGCGACCTCCGCCACCGTCGTGTACCACGCGATCTCGCTGTGGGTACCGGCGACCTGGGGCACGATCGCTTTCCTGATGCTGCAGCGAACTCGCGGTCAGCCGGTCACGCTGCGTCCCCCTCGCGAAGAGCGGCTTGCTGCGCAACGGCTCAAGCGGCTTGGTTCGTCGTCGGGCCTAGCGGGGCCCGACGACGAATGACACGTTGCTTGCAGGACCGGGTAGTTTGAGCGTACGCCCGCGTTCAGACCGATCCATCTGATCCGCTACGGCCTCCCCGGCGCGATCCTGCTCGCCGGCGTGATCGTGATCGTCGCGGGCTCGGGTCCGGTCGCGTCCGCGGCCGGGATGGTCCTGGTCGGCGTCGCGCTGATGGTGTACCTCGTCAATGTCCTCGCCCGGCTGGCGATCGCGAGCCAGCGTGACCGGGAGCGAGAGCAGCGGGCGCGGGACCGGTTCACGCGCACCGGGGACTGGGAGGTGCCGGCTGCCCACGGCCGGCACCGGGAGGCGCCGGCCGGCTCAGTCGAGCGCCAGGCGCGCCGCGGTCCGCTGGGCCGTTCGAAGCGCCCACCGAGTGCTCGTCAGCGCTCCGAGCACTAGCACCACCAGTCCCAGCCCGGAGATGATCGCCCAGCCCGGACGGGTCGCGATCGCAAACGCCGGGCCGAACCGCTGTGAGGCGCCGGAGCCCGTGACCGCCCCGATGACCGCGACGCCGAGCGCGAACCCAACCTGCCTCGACGTCGAGGCGATCGCCGCCGCGACCCCGGCCTGATCGGGCGGCATGCCGGAGATCGCCGCGGTCGTGATCGGCGGGTTGACGAGCCCCATCCCGGCTCCGAACACCGTGTACGAGGCCAGCAACAGCCCGGCCGAGGTCCGTGCGTCGAGCCCGACGAGCAGCAGCGGGCCGGCGCACAGGAAGGCGCCGGCGAGCACCAGCGGCCAGCGCGAGCCGCGGCTGCCGACGATCCGGCCCGAGAGCGGCGCCAGGATCAGCGTCATCAGCGCCATCGGCAGCGAGTAGAGCCCGGCGTGCAGCGCCGAGAAGCCGCGAACCGATTGCAGGTACAGCGTGCCGAGGAGGATGAAACCACCCATTCCAGCGAAAGCGCAGACCGCGGTTGCGCTTGCACCGGAGAAGGGCACGCTGCGGAAAAAGCGGATCTCGACGAGTGGCTCCCGTCGCCGGAGCTCGTAGACGACGAGCGCAACGAACGCGATCAGGGCGGCCGCGAAGCAGGCCAGGATTCCGGGTGATGTCCAACCGCGCCGCCCGCCCTCGATGATCGCGAACACCAGCGTCGCCAGCCAGGCGATCACCAGTACCTGACCGACCGGATCGAGCCGGCGCGCGCGCAGCGCACGCGACTCGGGCACGAACAGCGCCGTCAACACGACCGCCAGCAGCCCGATCGGAACGTTCACGAGGAACACGTAACGCCAGCCGGGGCCGTCGACGAGCGCGCCGCCGACAACCGGACCGAGCGCCGTGCTGAGCCCGACGACCGCACCCCACATCCCGACTGCCTGCGCGCGTTCGCGCGGATCGTGGAAGACGTTTCGGATAATCGACAGCGCCACCGGGTTCAGCATCGAGCCGCCGATCGCCTGCAATACCCGCGCGGCCACAAGGAACTCGAGCGAGGGCGCCACCGCGCAGAGCGCCGAGCCCGCCGAG
>WQWK01000392.1 GCA_009785395.1 Conexibacteraceae bacterium | reverse complement strand
GAGCTGCTCGTCGGCGCCGCCCCAGAGCCCCCAGTAGCCGATGTGCAGCCCGAGCTTCATGCGAGCGCAGCCTACTGGGAAGATGTCGGTCATGAGCTCACACAACCACGGCCCCGTCCGCTACGGATACAAGGCATCGGCGGAGCAGTTCCCGCCCCGGCAGCTGCTGGACTACGGCGTCGCCGCTGAGCGGCACGGCTTCGAGATCGTCGCCGTCTCCGACCACTTTCAGCCGTGGCGCCATCACGGGGGCCACGCGCCCAACTCGATCGTCTGGCTCGCCGCGCTCGGCGAACGCACCGAGCGAGTGACGCTGGCAACCAGCGTCCTGACCCCGACGCTGCGCTACCAGCCGGCGGTCATCGCGCACACGTTCGCCACTCTCGGCGCGCTCAATCCCGGACGCGTCGTGCTCGGCATCGGCACCGGCGAGGCGATGAACGAGAACCCGTCGATCGGGATCGAGTGGCCCAAGTTCAAGGAGCGCTCCGAGCGGCTCGCGGAGGCGGTCGCGCTGATCCGCAGGCTCTGGACCGAGGAGCGCGTCAGCTTCGAGGGTAAGTACTACCGCACACTGAACGCGACGATATACGATAAGCCGGAGCAGCCGATCCCGATCTTCATCGCGGCCGGCGGTCCCAAGGCGGCGGCGCTCGTCGGGGAGATCGGCGACGGCTTCATCGTGACGAGTGGCAAGGGGGCGGAGCTCTACCACACGCTGCTCGGCGGTCTGGGCGAGGGCGCGGCCCGAGCCGGCCGTGACCCGGACACGATCGACAAGTTCATCGAGATCAAGGTCTCCTATGACCATGACGCGGGCTTCGCAAAGGGAGCGTGCGCGCCCTGGGCGGCGCTCGCGCTGACCGCCGAGGAGAAGGGCGGCACCGAGGATCCGATCGAGATGGAGCGGCTCGCGGAGGCCGCCGCCGACCGTGCCCACACCCGCTTCATTGTGTCGAGCGACCCCGACGAGGTGGTCGAGGAGATCGCCTTCTACGTCAACCTCGGCTTCGAGGACCTCGTCTTCCACTTCCCGGGCGAGGACCAGGAGCGGGCGCTCACGCAGTTCGCCGCCGACGTGCTGCCGCGTCTGCGAGCCCGCTTCGGGTGACCGTCCCGGGGGTGGTCCCGCTAGACCACCCCCGGGGTGAAGCGCTCACGCGAGATCGTCGTGGTCGCCGCGCACCCAGGCGGCGTAGCGCTCGGCGGAGCGCTGCACGGCTGCGGCGGCGTCGCGCTTCGGGCCGCGGCCGAAGTTGTCGTAGACCCGATCGAACTCGAGGCCGGCCACCGACGCGGCGATTCGCTCGACGATCGCCGCCGAGAGCGGGATCCGGTTCGGATAGCTGCGCATGAACGTTACGGTCGTGCCGTCGGGGTTGCCGTGGATCGTGTCCGAAGTCAGCAGCACCCCCCGGTTCTCGGCGCCCGCGGCCCAGTGCAGCACTGAGGAGCCGGTGAAGTGCCCGCCGAGCTCGTGCAGGACGAGCCCGGGCGCGACCTCGTGCCGCCCGCGCCAGCCGGTGATCGCCGCGTCGGGCCGCTGCACCCACTGCAGCAGCGGCTCACAAACCAGGATCGGCGCCTGCTCAAGGGCGTGGCTCCACGCGCTCTGCACGCCGAACATGTGTGGATGGCTCGAGGTGATCGCGAGCACAGGCCCGTTTGCCCGGATCGCGTCGACCGCGGGCCGGTCGATGAACGGTGGCACGTCCCACAGCACGCTCCCGTTTGGCGTCGAGATCACATGTGCCTGCTGCCCGATACCCACGCTGGGCTCGACCCTGAGCCCGACCAGCCCCGGCTCGAGGTCCTCGATCTGCACTTGGTGCCCGGTCTCGCGCAGCTCCCGCAGGCTGGTCCATATCTGCCCCGACGCCGGTGTCCACTGGCGCTCGTCGGCGCAGATCGCACACGCGCCGGCGGCCTCGACGTGCTCGACCCCGCAGGTCGCGCACAGGATCACGCTGCCGTCAGCCACCGGGCCGCTCCAGGAGTGGATTCATGCACGTATCCTGCAGGATCGCGCCGAGGGCGGTGATCAGCTCCTCGCTCGAGGCTGAGCTGAGCGCGTCGAAGGCGAGCACGTAGCGGGCCAGGCCGAGCCCGATCAGCTGTGAGGCGAGCAGCGCGGCGCGGAGTTGCGGCCGGTCGGCGCCGACTCGCTGAAGCGCCGGCAGGATCAGGTTGTCCGTGGCGAACTGGCGGAACATCACGGCGACCGCCGGGTCCTCGAGGGCGGCGAAGATCAGCGAGAGGATTGCGCTTCGTTCCTCGTCGCGGTCCCAGTGGCTGATGAACCGGCGTGCCATGTCCTCGCCCACCTGGTCGATTGGCAGGTCTTGGATGTGGGCTGCGATCTCGTGCGCGTCAAATGGCCACTCGACGACCGCTGCGAACAGGCCCGCCTTCGACCCGAACTGCTGGACGACCAGCGACGGGTCGACGCCCGCGTCGCGGGCGATCCCCCGGAGCGAGGTTCCGGTGTAGCCGTTCGCGGGGAAGGCGACCCGGGCGACCTCGAGGATCTTCTCGCGGGATTGGCTGGCGCCGCGGCGCCGGCCGCCGCGGCGACGCGCGCCGGGGCTGGGGCCGGAACCGGGGCCGGGGCCG
>WQWK01000391.1 GCA_009785395.1 Conexibacteraceae bacterium | reverse complement strand
TGGATGATGTCGTCGTCCAGCGGCGTCCCGAACAGGGGCACCAGGATCGACCCGAACTCCGGCTCCGCGGCCTCGTGCCGCAGCGCCCGTTCGGGGATCGTCACGCGGCGCAGCAGCGGCTTGCCCTCCACTCGCCGGTAGGTCACATACAGAGCGAGACCGGCCAGCATCCAGCCGAGCCCGACGTAGCGCGCCGCATGGTGGTAGATGATCAGCGCGACCCAGCCCGCGGTGCCGAGCACGACCCCGGCGACCGCCGGCAGCGGCACGCTGGCGCCGCGCACCGAGACCGACCACGGCACCCGGAAGCTCCGCTCGCGGTCCGGCTCGCGGAACCGCGTCGCGATCACCGACAGGTGGGCGATCGTGAACGCGATCAGCGCGCCGAACGCGTAGATCCCGATCAGCACCTCCAGGTTGGCGGGGATCACGAGTCCGGCGGCGGCCAGGGCCGCGCCGCCGATCACCACCCACGGCGTGCCCCAACGGCTGCTGAGCCGGCCGAGACCACTCGGGATCTGGCGGTTGGTCGCCAGCGAGAAGCCGTTGCGTGAGACGCCCAGCATCGCCGCCCCGGCGGCGGCCGTCAGCGCGGTCGCGCCGATCACCCCGACCACGTACTTGAGGATGTCGGCGACCCAGGTCGGCCGGTAGGACTCGACGATCTCCAGCAGCGGCGCGTTCAGGTGCCGCTGGCCGAGCTGCGTGACCCCGTCGTGGACGGGCAGCGTCGCGATCCCGATCACGGCGATCGCGACGTACACCGCGACGATCGCCGAGCCGCCGAGGCCGACCAGCCGCTTGAGCTGCCTCGGGGTGGCGGAGACCTCGGCGGAGACGCTGGCGGCAGCCTCGATTCCGGCGAACGCGATCACGCCGATCGGCAGCGCGAACGCGAGGTCGGCGGCGCTGGGCGCGGTGCCGAGATGGACAGCCTCGGTCAGATGCGAGGGATGGAAGACGAGGAACACGCCGAGCACGAATACCGCGGTCTGCAGCGATAGATCGATCACCGTCACGAACGCCCGCCGGCGCAGCCGCCGCCCGGTGATGCCGCGCAGGCCGTCGAACGCGATCAGGCTGATCACGACGATCGCTGCCAGTACCTGGCCGATGCCGTGATCCAGTGTCGGCCAGAAGACGGAGAGGTAGGCGGGCGCCGTCAGCGCCGCGACCGCGATCAGGATCGTGTAGTCGAGCACGATCGCCCAGCCGGCGATGAAGCTGACGAGCTCGTTGAAGGCGTACCTCGCGAATACCGCCGAGCCGCCGCGCTCGGGGTGGACGGAGGCGCCCTCTGCGTAGGTCATCCCGGTCAGCAGGAAGAACACGCCGGCGACGACGAAGACCTCGGGCGTCAGCCCGTTGGCGTGGGTGGCGACGACCCCGAGGGCGAAGTAGATGGAGCTGATCGAGGTCGCATAGACGACGCCGAACAACGCCCGGATGCCGATGGTGCCGTGGGGCTCGCTATCCATGCGCCCGCCGGGGGCTCATCGTCGTGACAGCCGACCGAGGTAGATCCTGCCGATCCCCGCCGCGACGAACAGCACGCCGAGGATCAGCCCGGTGGCCAGCGCGCCGCCACCGGCGGCCAGCGTCCGGATCATCAGGGCGATCCCGATCACGATCATCAGGACCGAGAAGACCGTCGTCGCGGCGCCGCGGGTCGGGCGGTTTTCTCGCATTTGACGGAAGCTTAGGTGCTCTCGTCAGAACAACCTGCGCCTGCGCTCTTCACAGCATCTTTATGGACCCACGGCGGTTCTGTATGCGGCCTTCACGGCCGGCGCCACAGGATGTTGGCCATGGACATCGTGGCAGTAGTTCTCGCACTGGCAATGTTCGCAGTCCTGCTCGGGCTGATCTTCGCGATCGACCGCATATGAGCTTCGCGGACGCGTTCGGACTGGTCGTCGCGGTCCTTGTCTGCCTGTATCTCCTGTACGCGCTGATCCGCGGAGAGCGGTTCTAGATGGCAAACACGACGGTCGACGGCTGGCTGACGATCTTCCTGTTCGCCGCGGTGCTGACGGTCATCGCGCTGCCGCTCGGCAGCTACATGGCCGCCGTCTACGGCGGTGGGCGCACGTTCCTGGACCCGGTCATGCGGGCCCCCGAGCGCGCGTTCTACAAGCTCTTTGGCGTCGACCCGAGCGAGGGTCAGGACTGGAAGGCGTACGCCAAGAGCGTGCTCGTCTTCTCGCTCGTCGGCTGGCTGCTCCTGTACTTCATCCTCCGCACCCAGAACCTGTGGAGCTTCACGGGGCTGAACCCGATGGGCTTTCACTCGGCGCCGTGGAACGTCACGTTCAACACGACCTCGTCGTTCTTGACGAACACCAACTGGCAGTTCTACAGCGGCGAGATCACGATGAGCTACTTCAGCCAGATGGCTGGGCTCGCGGTCCAGAACTTTCTGTCTGCGGGGGTTGGAATCGTCGTCGCGGTCGCGCTGATCCGGGGGATCGTCACGCGCAGTGGCAACAGCCTCGGAAACTTCTGGCAGGACCTCGTCCGAACGGTCCTCTACGTGTTGCTGCCGATCTCGTTCGTGGTCGCGATCGTGCTCGTCTTCCAGGGGTCGATCCAGAACTTCTCGCACTACCTGTCGTTCTC
>WQWK01000390.1 GCA_009785395.1 Conexibacteraceae bacterium | reverse complement strand
TGGGCGGCGACCACGACATCGAGCTCTTCGTGCTGAACCGGGGGCGGTCCGGCGATCACCCGCTGCCGCCCGGGGTGCGCGAACTGCGGGGGGACGTGCGGGACGCGGATTCCTTGCGGAAGGCCGTCGAGGGCCTGGACTTCGACTCGGTCGTTGACTTCGTCGCGTTCACCACCGACCACGTGCGCACGGACCTGGACGTGTTCCGCGGCCGGACGGGGCAGTACGTGTTCATCTCCAGCGCGTCGGCGTACCAGTCGCCGCCGCTGCGGCTGCCGGTCACCGAGTCGACGCCGCTGCGCAACCCGTACTGGCAGTACTCGCGGGACAAGATCGCCTGCGAGGACCTGCTGGTCGCGGAGTACCGCGACAACGGGTTCCCCGCGACGATCGTGCGGCCCTCGCACACCTACGACGCGACCAAGGCCGTCATCGACGGCGGCTGGACGGCCCTGGCGCGGATGCTCGCCGGGAAGCCGGTGATCGTGCACGGTGACGGGACGTCGCTGTGGACCGTGACGCACAACACGGACTTCGCGCGGGCGTTCGTGCCGCTGCTCGGTCACCCCAGGACCTTGGGCGAGGCGTTCCACATCACCTCCGACGACGTGCTCACCTGGGACCAGATCGCGAACGCGCTCGGCGCCGCGCTCGGCGTCACCCCGCGCCTGGTGCACGTGCCGTCCGACGTGATCGCCTCGCACGACGCCGCGTGGGGCGCCGGGCTGCTCGGCGACAAGGCGGCCTCGATGGTGTTCGACAACGCGAAGGTGAAGTCGGTCGTGCCGGGCTGGCGCGCGGCCGTGCCGTTCGAGCGGGGCGCCCGGGAGATCGCCGCGTGGCACCTCGCCGACCGCTCCCGGCAGGTCGCCGATGAGCAGCTCGACGCGCTGATGGACAAGCTGGCCGCCGACTACGGCGTCGCGGCGAACTGACAGCAGCAAGAAGCGCGGAGCGCAACCCGGGCGGGAGCGGATCGCGGGCGTGCCTGGAACCGGCGCACCCTCCTGGCCCGGGTTGCCTTCGGGGACCCGCTGCGCCCCAGGAGAGCCGCTGCCTGTTATGGGGTAATCGCGCAAAGGCCTGGGGGAGCGGTCTCGGCTAGGCTCGAAGCGTGAACAAGCAGGAGCGGACCTATACGGTGCTGCGGGACCGGATCCACTCCGGCACGTACGCGCCGCAGGCCCGGCTGAACATCGACGCGCTCGCCAGGGAGCTCGGCGTCAGCGCGATCCCGGTCCGCGAGGCGCTGCGCCGCCTCGAGGCCGAAGGCTGGGTGAGGTTCCAGCCGAACGTGGGCGCGATCGTCGCGCCGGTCGACGCCACCACGTGGGAGCAGCAGATGACCGCGATGGCGATCCTTGAGGGCGCCGCCACCGCCGACGCGGCCGCGCACCTGAAGCCCGCGGACATCGCGCAGTTGCGCGAGCTCGCCGCCGAGATGGAGCGGGCCGCCGACGCGGCCGAGTTCAGCGACCGCAACCGGCGGCTGCACGGCGCGATCATCGCCCGCTGCGGCAACGCCTACCTGCTGGAGTTGCTGGAGCAGACCAGCGAGCGGCTCGACCGTATCCGCGGCACGATGTTCGCCTATCTGCCGCAGCGGTCCGTTGCCGCGATCGCGGAGCACGCTCAGCTGCTTGACTTGATCGAGGCGGGCGACCCGGCCGAGATCGAACGGTACGCGCGCTGGCACAAGCTGCAGACCGTCGCGGCCTACCGGGCCGCCCGCGAGCCAGCCTTAAAGGCGCGCGCGGAACGACTCGCAGACCCCGTGCACGGCGTCGACCGGGTACGCGGTGCCGTCCAGGGAGCGCAGCGTGCCGGTGTAGGAGCCGAACAGCTGGTAGTAGTCGAGCGCGACGACCCCGAGCTGCACCTTGACGTCCTTGCGGCCCTCGGGGGTGAACGCCAGGTCGAGCCGCCCGTCCGCCGAGGTGACTGTCCAGGAAGCCGCGCCCTGGGTGAACGTGACGTCCGACAGGGGCTCGCACGCCGTGGGGGTCCAGATGCAGGACTCTTCTTCCTGCCCTGCGACGCCGGGGCGGAAGGCGAAGTTCGCGCCGAGCGGGGCGCCGTCCGCCTGCCAGCCGAGCGTTCCCCAGAGCCAGTCGGTGCGGTAGGGGAAGAACGACTTGTGCTCGTCGATGACCGCCAGGTCGCGGGCGGGGTCGAACTCGACGCTCGCACCGCCGACGCTGTAGGTGCCGGAGACCGGGAACAGCGCCTTGTGCGTGTAGAGCTTGCCGCCGGGCAGGCGCGACGACACCGACAGCGGCGCGGAGGCGCGGCCGGCGTGCAGGGTGAGGTCGGCGCGGATGGCCGGGGCCCTGTCGCTGCCCGCGATGTCGGCGGTGATGCTGGCGGTCTTGCCGTCCGCGGCGAACGACAAGGCCCCCGCCATCCGCGCAGACCTCACCCTGCACGCCGACCGTGCCTCCGCGCCCCTGTCGGTGTCATCGCGCCTGCCCGGCGGCAAGCTCTACACGCACAAGGCGCTGTTCCCGGTCTCCGGCACCTACAGCGTCGGCGGCGCGAACGTCGAGTTCGACCCCGCCCGCGACCTGGCGGTCATCGACGAGCACAAGTCGTTCTTCCCCTACCGCACCGACTGGCTCTGGGG
>WQWK01000389.1 GCA_009785395.1 Conexibacteraceae bacterium | reverse complement strand
CTGGAGTTGGCGAACGTGGTTGAGCTCGAGCGCACGGGCGAGCCGCAGCTCACCTCCAGCCAACCGCGAACAACGCCCGTCTAGAGTCGCCGGAGCGCCGGCAGCGCTCCGTCTCGGAAGGTCACGCCTGCGCCTCGCGCCGGACGCCCGCGGCGGTCGGGGTCGCTTCCGTTTGCTGCATAGCGTATGCTGCACAACAGTGATTAGCATCATTAGCGTCGGAAAGGATCGCATCGAGGGTTCGCCGCCCTCAATCCGAAGCGGTCCTCCGCCAAAGCGCGAGGCCGGCTGGGGCTAGGCGGAACGCGTGACCGGGGCTTCTTCGCAAGGAGCGGGTACCCGGACCGGTGGCGAAGCACCGGATCGCGAACAGTTTGCGGAGATCTGGCGGCAGGTGGAACGCCAGGTGCTGGCGCGGATCCGCCAGGAACGCGACCTGCTTCAGCGCCTGGGCGAGGACGAGCACGACGTCGCCCACGACGTGTTCGTGGCGATGCTCGAGGCCTACCGGCGATCCGGCGGGATCAGCTACCCGGTCCCGCTGGCGCACAAGATCACCAGCTGCAAGATCACCAGCCGGATCCGCAAACGCATGAGCCGGCCAGAGCTGGTCGAGTGGACGGAGGCGACGGAGCCCGCCTGGGTGGCGGTCGCGTCGCCGAGCGTCGAGATCGAGGAACGCGAGGCGGCGAGCGAGTTCGCCGAGCTTCGGCTGCTGCGGCTGGGGCGGATCGAGGATCGGGCGCTGGCGCTGAAGGAGGCAGGCTGCAGCCGCAAGCAGATCGCCGGTCGCCTGCAGATGCCCGAGCGAGAGGTCGCGACGACGCTGCAGCGGGCGCGGCGCAAGCTGACCGATGCCCGCGCCGAGCGGGAGGCGGCCGGGCTATGCGCACTGGTCGCGCCGGTCGTCGGGAAGCTCACCGGCGCCGCCTCCGAGGGCCGGGACCGGGGGCAGCCGGCGAGCGCGGACCGGGCGCTGGCCGCGGCGGTGCAGCACGCCGCGCGCTGCCCCCACTGCCGCCGGCACCTGGTGGCGCTCCGCCGCGCGCAGCTGGCGGCCCGTGAAGTCGCCGTGTCAAAACCGGCGGTCGCGCGACTACACGGACATGAGCAACGTTCAGAGCGACTGCTCCGGGCCGCGTGAGCCGCAGTTCGGCGCGGCGGCGCCAGGACGATGAGCGCTGCGGCGGAAGCGCCGGCACGGCCGCGAAGGGCACAGCCACGCACTCAGCGGTACTCGCTGCGGATGCTGCGGTTCCGCACGAACCTGCCTCGCTACGTGCTGTATGCGGTCGCGATCGTCGCGATCGTGCGCGCGGTGCTGCCGAATCCGTCCGCGCCCAATCCGAAGCCAACCCCCGTCCGGGCTGCCAACAGCGTCGACCTCCCCGCCCAGAGCCTCGCCGTGCAGTTCGCCGAGACATACCTCACCTACAACGCCGCTGACCCGCAACAGCGCGACCGGGCGCTCGTCTCGATCGTCGGCCAGAACTCGTCCGCGCTGAATCAGGCGGCCGGCGTGGCGCTACCGAGCCGCGGGTCCGACCGGGTCACCTCGGCGCAGGTCGTCTCCGAGCACCCAGGCGCGGGAGGTACGGCGTACACCGTGCAGGCGGACACGACCACCGACGGGGTCGCCTACCTCGCCGTCACAGTCGCCCGGCACTCGGGCGCGGTCAGGCTCGTCGGCGAGCCCGCGCTCGTCGGCCCGCCGCAGGTATCCACCGCGGTGCAGGACCCCGCCTCCGTCGGCGACCGGCAGGTGTCCGACGCCGCCATCGGCACGGTCGTCACGCGGGCGCTGACGAACTACTTGAAGGGCAACCAGCAGAACCTGCAATCCGACCTTGCGACCGGGGTGTCGGTGACGGTGCCGACGATGGCTCTCAGCCATATCCAGGTCGGCCAGATCGACTGGCTCACCGAGGGTCACTCGGTCGGCGTCGGCGTCCAGGCGATGGACAAATCCGGGGCCACCTACACGCTGCACTACACGGTTGCGCTCGAGCAACAGCCCTCCCCCGGCGGGAGCCGGTGGTTTATCTCGGGCATCAACTCATCCCCGGGTCCTTAGGAGGGACCGCATGCACAGCATCTACCAGGCAGACATATTCTCGGCGCTACACAGCCTGATCAACAGCATCGGCACGCTCGCCGCGTTCTCGGCGATCATCGTGCTCGGTGTGATGGCGATGGTGGAGATCGGCCGCGGCAAGGTTGGCCAGGCGGTGGCGCTCGTGTTCGCGGCGATCATCCCGCTTTGGTTCTTGTTCGACCCGATCAGCGCCGAGAACGCGTTCAAAGCAGCCACCAACAACCTTCACTAGACAAGTAAGGCAAGGGTGATGGGCTCGCAGCGCGATGAGCGGCTGATGGTCCGCTCCTACCAGCCGGCGTTCCGGTTCGAGACGATGATCTACAAGCTCGGGTCGGACCTGACGCTGCCGCGGCCGGTGCCCGCCCGCGTCTTCCTGTACGGGCTGGCGGTCTGGCCGGTGTTGTTCATCCTCTACCAGCTGCCGGTCCTGAGCACGCTGACTGCGAACGTGACCTTCCTGGTGAAGTGGATCGGGATCCCAGCGGCGCTCACCTGGTTGCTGTCCACAGCCGAAGTACAGGGCCGGCG
>WQWK01000388.1 GCA_009785395.1 Conexibacteraceae bacterium | reverse complement strand
GTCACGGAACTGTGCAAAACCGTTGTGCTGGGTTGACGTTGACACAGAGTCGTCACATGGCGTCACATTTCTGCAAGACATGTGGAGGCATGTGTGGAGGGGGTGGTGCCCCGGAGTCTCCATGGCTGGGGAAGCGGTTCGCTGTCTGAGGGCCGCCACTTTGGGCGCCCGTCGTCCTGCCCCGCACCCAGCCACGGGTGCGTGCGCACGGCCGATAGGATCGCGCGCCATGGCAGAGCAACTGACGGTCGTCGAGCACCCCGTCCTTCTCGACCGGCTGACGGTCCTACGGGACCGCCGGACCACGTTCCCGGATTTCCGTCACGCGCTGTTTGAGTGCTCGGCGATCCTCGCGGTCGAGGCCGCGCGCGAGCTGCAGGTGGCCGAGGCCGATGTTGACACCCCGCTCGAGCGCACGCGCGGGGCCCGGCTCTCGGAGCAGGTCGTCGTTGTGCCGGTGCTGCGCGCCGGGCTCGGGATGGTCGACGGCTTCCTGCGGCTGCTGCCGGACGCTCGGGTCGGACACCTCGGGATGGCGCGCGACGAGCAGGCGCACACGCCTGTCGACTACTACTCGCGGCTTCCGCCGGGGCTGGCGCAATCGGTTGTGTTCCTGCTCGACCCGATGCTCGCCACCGGCGGCAGTGCCGTCAACGCGCTCCAGCACCTGAAGGCCGCCGGAGCACGGCGGCTCGGCCTCGTCTGTCTCGTGGCGGCGCCGGAGGGTGTCGAGGCGGTCACCGAGGCCCACCGGGACGTAAGGATCTGGACGGCCGCAGTCGATCGTGGCCTCGACGAGAACGCCTATATCCGCCCGGGGCTGGGCGACGCCGGCGATCGCGTCTTCGGCACGCTTTGAAGCGCGCGAGTGCGAGCGATAGCCTCGCTGTCCTGATGAGTCGTCGCCTGGCACACGTGGACCGGGTCGGGATCGAGGAGCGCGCCGCCCAGCTCGGCGCCCGTTCGATCAAGACGACGGCCAAGCAGCAGGGCATCCGCCTCGCGGTGTCGATGATCGACCTGACCACGCTCGAGGGCGCCGACACCCCGGGCAAGGTCCGGCAGCTGTGCGCCAAGGCGGTCTGCCCGGCGCCGTCGCTGCCCGAGATCCCGTCGGTTGCGGCCGTCTGCGTGTACCCGGCGCTCGTGGCGGTCGCGCGCGAGGCGCTCGCCGGGACGGGCGTCCGCACGGCGTCGGTCGCGACCGGCTTCCCCGCCGGCCAGGTGTCTCTGGAGGCCAAGCTGCGCGACACCGACGACGCCGTCGCCGCCGGGGCGGACGAGATCGACATGGTGATCTCGCGGGAGGCGTTCCTGGCCGGTGACGACCCGCGGGTGATGCGCGAGATCGAGCGTGTCAAGGAGGCGTGCGGTGACGCGCACCTGAAGGTGATCCTCGAGACGGCCGAGCTCGGCTCCTACGACCACGTGCGGCACGCGTCGATGCTGGCGATGGCGGCCGGCGCCGACTTCATCAAGACCTCGACCGGCAAGGCCGCCGCCGGCGCGACCCCCGGTGTCTGCCTCGTGATGCTCGAGGCGATCCGCGATCACGCCGACCGGACCGGGCGCATCGTCGGCTTCAAGGCGGCGGGCGGCGTGTCGACGAGCAAGGCGGCGCTGCATCGGCTGGTCCTGGTCAAGGAGACACTCGGTGACGATTGGCTGACCCCGGACCGCTTCCGGATCGGCGCCTCGTCGGTTTTGAACGATCTGCTGATGCAGTACGCCAAGACCGAGTCGGGGCGCTACGGTCGCAGCGAGGACTTCTCCAAGGAATGACGGTCGAACCACGCGCATCAATCGTCTGGGATTACGCGCCCGCGCCGGAGGCGACCGACCACCTGCGGCTGCGCGACCGCTACGGGCTGTTCATCGGCGGCGACTTTGTCGAGCCGGCCGATGGCCGCTACGCGCCGACCGTGAATCCGGCGACTGAGGAAGTCATCGCCGAGGTCGCCTGGGCGGGTCCGGCCGACATGGGGCGGGCGATCGAGGTATCGCGGGCAGCGCAGCCCCGCTGGGCAGCGCTGCCCGACCGCGAGCGCGGCAAATATCTGTTCCGGATCGCACGGCTGATCCAGGAGCGCGCGCGCGAGCTTGCGGTCTGCGAGACGCTCGACGGCGGCAAGCCGCTGCGCGAGTCGCGTGACGTCGACATCCCGCTCGCGGCAGCGCACTTCTTCCACTACGCGGGCTGGGCCGACAAGCTCCGCTACGGGGTGAACGCGCGCGAGGTCGCGCCGCTCGGGGTCGTCGGGCAGATCGTGCCGTGGAACTTCCCGCTGCTGATGGCGGCGTGGAAGCTCGCGCCGGCTCTGGCCTGCGGCAACACCGCGATCCTGAAGCCGGCCGAGACGACGCCGCTCACGGCGCTGCTGCTGGCCGAGATCTGCCAGGAGGCAGAGCTGCCCGAGGGTGTCGTCTCGATCCTGCCCGGTGATGGCGCGGTCGGGGCGGCCCTGGTCCGCGCGCCGGGTCTCGACAAGATCGCCTTCACCGGCTCGACGGCCGTGGGGCGCGACATTCAGACGGCTCTGGCGGGCCGTGGGGTCGAGCTCACGCTCGAGCTCGGCGGCAAGTCGGCGAACATCGTGTTCGAGGACGCGGCGATCGACCAGGCGGTCGAG
>WQWK01000387.1 GCA_009785395.1 Conexibacteraceae bacterium | reverse complement strand
GATCACGTCCTGCTCGACGCCGACGTCGCGGAGGATCTCCATCGTGCGCTGGTTGGTGATGTGTGCGCGCGGGGTGTTCGCGGTCCAGCGGTACTTCGTGACACAGACGTTTTCGATGCCCAGCGTGCTCAGAAACAGCGCGCTCGAGCCGCCGGCGGGTCCGCTGCCCACGATCAGGACATCGGTCTCCAGGGCGGTCACGACCGGACAGCCTCGCAGAACTCCGGACTCAGGTTGAGCTTCGCCTCCGGCAGCTCGAGGCGCTCGGAACTTAGGATGGTTCCCGACCGTCTGGGTGGCCGAACTTCAGGAGAGGAGATACTGAGCGATGAAACTGGCTGACTACGACCATCTGAAGGAGACCGCGGTTCGCAGCGGCGTCACCCGGAAGGTGTTCACCGGGGATGGAGCGACGCTCGCGTGGACCAAGCTGGAGCCTGGTCATGAGCCTCGGCCGCACTCGCATAGCTACGAGCAGATCGTCTACATCATCTCCGGCCGAGTCCGGTTCACGGTCGGCGACCAGACCGCCGAGATCGGCCCCGGCGGGATGTTGGTGGTGCCCCCCGACGTCGAGCATTACGCCGAGACGATTGGCGACGAGCCCGCCCTCGACTTGAGCATCTTCACGCCGCGGCGGGACGAATACGCAGCCGAGGAGCAGTTCGTCTGACGCGTGTGGCGATCATCGGCGGTGGCATCGGTGGCCTCACGGCGGCGCGCGCCCTTTGCCGACTCGGCATCGAGGTCGAGGTCTACGAGGCGGCGCCGGAGTTGCGCGAGATCGGCGCCGGAGTGGCGCTGCACCCGAACGCGATGAAGGCGCTGCGGTCGCTCGGCCTCGAGGACGATGTCCGCGCCACGGCCGGGCGATCCGAGTGGGCGCTGACGTGCAACGGGAAGACCGGCCGGGTGATCTCGAGGACGAGCCGGCAGCGACAGGTCGCGCTGTTCGGCAGCGCGGGCGCGACGATCCATCGCGCCGACCTGCTGGACGTGCTGGCATCGTCGTTGCCGAGCGAGATCGTCACGCTCGGCGCGCGCTGCATCGGAGTGAAGCCGGACGGCGGGGTCGGAGTCGCGAGCTTTGAGGACGGCAGCGAGGTCGAGGCCGACGTCATCATCGGCGCCGACGGGATCCACTCCGCCGTGCGAGCGTCGCTGTTCGGCCCGGATGCGCCTCGCTTCACCGGCAAGATCTGCTACCGCAGCGTGGTGGCGGCCGACGCCGTCGCCGGCGATCCGCCGTCAACTGACAACGCGCAGTGGTTGGGGCCTCACGGCACGATCGTCCTGTATCCCGTGCGCCGGGACGAGCTGATCAACGTCGTCTGTCACTACGACGACGAGGGCTACCGCCACGAGTCGTGGGTGTCCGAGTGCGAACGCGGCGAGGTGCTCGAGCGCTACCGCGGCTGGCACGAGTCGCTGCTGCGGGTCTTTTCGGCCGGTGAGGTCTGGTACAAGTGGGCGCTCTACGACCGGGACCCGATCAAGCGCTGGACGCGGGGTCGCGTCACGGTGCTCGGCGATGCCGCCCATCCGATGCTGCCGTACCTGGGGCAGGGCGCGTGTCAGGCGATCGAGGACGGCTGCGTGCTCGCGGCGGCGCTCGCGGCGGAGCCCAACGACCCGGTCGCGGCGCTCGCGCTGTACGAGCGCTCGCGACGGCCGCGAGCGAGCGAGGTTGTGCTTGCCTCGCGCGAGCGCGGCGTCAGCAACCATCTCGCGTCCCCCCTTGCGGCGCTGAGGCGAGACATCTCGATCGCGGTGCGCCGGCGTTTTGGCCGTGACCCGGACGGTCGTGGCACCGCGTGGATCCCGGCATACGACGCGAGCTCCCCCGAGGCGCTCGACACCTAGCAGCCGCCCGCATTCTTCGCCGCTTCATACGCTCCTATAACAAACGCGTGGGAACGTCTCAGGCCACCCCAGAAAGGAGGCCAATGCAAACCAAGTTCAGGAGACTGGTTGCAGCCCTGGTCGTCACCGGTGCACTCGCGGGCGGCGGCGCCGCGTTCGCGAGCGCCGCGACCGGTACAAGCCCGACGACGTCCTCAACCCCGACGACCACGACACCGACCGCGCCTGCGATGCCGAAGGCGTCACCCGGGAAGCATCACTGTCCCGGGATGTCGGGCTCGTCCAGCTCTGGCGCCGGCTACGCGCCAGGCCCGGGCCAGCCGCAGAGCGTCTGATTGCCGGTCCCCCCCGCTGGCTGGTCGCCGGCCAGCGCGGGAGCGCCTGGCTCCGGCTCCCGCGACCTGCTCCACACCCCGACGAGCTGACGCGGGACAATGCGGTTCACGGCCATGTCCGATCAGGATCACGACAGCGACACCGGCTCCTGGTTCCCTGTTCCGGGCGACGCGGACCTGCCTGGAGGGCTGCGAGGGTTGTTCGCGAAGGCGCGCGAGCGCCTGGGTTTCGTCCCGAACGTGTTTCGCGTGTACGCGTTCCGGCCGGAGCGCTTGAGCGCCTGGTTCGCCCACTACCGCCTGCTGCACGAGCCAACCGAAAATCTGTCCGCCGCCGATCGCGAGATGATCGCGGTCGCGGTCAGCGCCGCCAACGGCTGCCTCTACTGCCTGGTCGCCCACGGCGCTGCGCTCCGCGTCGAGCTGGGCGACCCGGTCCTCGGCGAG
>WQWK01000386.1 GCA_009785395.1 Conexibacteraceae bacterium | reverse complement strand
TGTACGTGGCCGGGCTGCGGTGGGACACCCACAACGCTGCCGGCCCGCAGGACGGGAGTGCCGGGATCGGCTGGCATCCGCTCGTTCGCGGCGCCGACGGCTTCGTCGCACGGCATCCGGAGGGGTTGTGAGGTCGGCGCTCGCTGCGACGGCGGTCGCGCTCGTGCTCGGGGGCTGCGCGAGCCTGACGCCGGCCCCCGGGGCGGCGCGGATCAACACCGTGCTGCGCCGCGTGCAAACGACACACGAGCTCCCGACGCCCGCCGCGCCGCAGCACGCGCCCGGCGCCGCCTCGCCGGCTCAGGCGATCCGCCGCTTTGCCGAGCGATACGTGAACTGGAGCGCCGCGAACGTCGCCGCGCGGATGGGCGCACTGGCGCGGGCCAGCGTCGGCCAGGCCCGCGCCGAGATGGCGCTCACGGCCACGCAGGTGCGCGCCGATCGCAGCCTCGCCCAGGCCGGGATCGCGAACCACGGCGCCGTCGAGGCGGTCGCCCGGATCCGGCGCGGCCGCTACCTCGTGGTGACACGCGAATGGACGACGGCGACGTACACGACCGCCTACCGGGGCCTTCAGCCCGCCTGGCACGTGACCCTGGTGACGGTGGCGCGGGTTCGCGGTCCCCGGCATCGGGGTCACGGCCGGGTAGCCGGGCACCACCTGAACTGGGTCGTCAGCGTCTGGCAGCCGCAGAGCTGAGCAAGCGGCCGGCGCTACTAGCGCGCGTCGACGACGGCTACGAGCCGGCGCGGCGAAGCGGTCTGAGCAAGCTCGGTCCGGGCGCGCCGGCCGAACGAATCGACCGGCCGTAGGTCGAGCTTGCGCTCGGGGCTCTCGCCGTATGCCGGGCCGAGGTAGGAAACGCTCGCGACGCTGTAGTTGTGCTGAGAAATCGGCGTCATGCTGCCCTTATCGGCGCGCATCGGCGGCTCCTTAGCGCGTGTGTCCCACTTCTAGGCATCTGTTCTACAGTCCCGGGCGATGTCCTCCCAGTACGTCTACACGACCTACAAGCTGTCCCGCCGCTACCCGCCCGACAAGCAGGTCCTGAGCGACATCTCGCTGTCGTTCATGCCAGGTGCCAAGATCGGCGTGCTCGGGTACAACGGCGCCGGCAAGTCGACGCTGCTGCGGATCATGGCCGGGCTCGACACGGAGTTCGACGGCGAGGCGCAGCTTGCGCCCGGCGCGACGGTCGGACTGCTCGAGCAGGAGCCGCAGCTCGACACCTCCAAGGACGTGCGCGGGAACGTCGAGGAGGGGATGGCCGAGGTCCGGGCGCTGCTCGATCGCTTCAACGAGCTGTCGATGAACTACTCGGAGGAGACCGCCGACGAGTTCGCGCGGGTGCAGGAGCGAATCGACGCGGCCGACGCGTGGAACCTGGACACGACGCTCGAGATCGCGATGGATGCGCTGCGCTGCCCGCCACCGGACGCCGACGTCAGCACCCTGTCGGGCGGCGAGCGCAGGCGCGTCGCACTCTGCCGCCTGCTGCTCCGCCAACCTGACCTGCTGCTGCTCGACGAGCCGACCAACCACCTCGACGCCGAATCGGTGGCCTGGCTGGAGAACCACCTGCGCGACTACCGAGGCACGATCGTCGCCGTCACCCACGACCGCTACTTCCTGGACAACGTCGCCGGCTGGATCCTGGAGCTCGATCGCGGTCGCGGGATCCCGTATCAGGGCAACTACACCGGTTGGCTTGAACAGAAGCGAGCGAGGATGGAAGGAGAGGCACGCCAGGAAACGGCGCGTCGCCGGACGATCGAGCAGGAGCTCGAATGGGTCCGGATGAACGCCAGCGCCAGACGCAACAAGCCGAAGGCCAGGCTCAATGCATACGAGGCGCTGCTGGCCCAGGACCGCAACGTCAAGCTCGATCAGGTCCAGATCCACATTCCGGCTGGGCCGCGACTCGGCGGCGTCGTGGTCGAGGCCGACAACGTCAGCAAGTCATATGGCGATCGGCTCCTGATCGACGACCTCTCGTTCACGCTTCCACCGGCCGCGATCGTCGGCGTGATCGGGCCAAACGGCGCCGGCAAGACGACGCTGATGCGGATGATCACCGGACAGGAGCAGCCCGACAGCGGCAGCTTCCGGGTCGGCGACACGGTCGAACTCGCCTACGTCGACCAATCACGGGAGGACCTCGATCCGGACAAGACCGTCTGGGAGGAGATCTCCGGCGGCGTCGACCAGATGCGGCTGGGCGATCAGACGATCAACAGCCGCGCCTATGTGGCCGGCTTCAACTTCAAGGGCACCGACCAGCAGACGAAGGTCGGCAAGCTGTCCGGTGGCGAGCGCAACCGCCTGCACATGGCGAAGCTGCTGTCCAGCGGCGGCAACCTGCTGATCCTGGACGAGCCGACCAACGACCTCGACGTCGACACGCTGCGCGCGCTCGAGGAAGCGCTGCTGGCGTTTGCCGGCTGCGCGATCGTCGTCTCGCACGATCGCTGGTTCCTCGATCGGGTCGCCACGCATGTGCTCGCCTTTGAGGGCGACTCCGAGGTGCGCTGGTTCGAGGGCAACTTCGAGGCCTACGAGAGCTTTCGCCGAGATCAGCTCGGAGCAGAGGCCGACCGGCCGCACCGCCTTACCTACAAAAAACTCGTCCGCTGAGAAAAGGACAGACGTTCGGTGAGATCAGGACAGAT
>WQWK01000385.1 GCA_009785395.1 Conexibacteraceae bacterium | reverse complement strand
GCAAACGGGTGCGGGCATTGTCGAAGGGCAACCGCCAGAAGGTTCAACTGATCGCCGCACTCGCCTCGCGTGCCGACCTGCTGCTGCTCGACGAGCCGACCAGCGGGCTCGACCCGCTGATGGGGATCGCGTTCCGCCAGTGCGTGCGCGAGGCCAAGGAGCGAGGGCAGGCGGTGTTTCTGTCCTCGCACATCCTCGCCGAGGTCGAGGCCACCTGCGACCGGATCGGGATCCTGCGATCCGGACGGCTGGTGGACCAGGGAACGCTCGACTCGCTCCGCCACCTGACCGCCCGCACGCTCGAGGTCCGCTTCCAGGGCCGGGCGCCGGTCCTCGACGGCCTCGACGGGGTCGAGTACGCCGAGCCGAGCCCCGGAACGCTGCGAATCGAGGTGCAGGGCCCGCTCGCTCCCGTGATCGACGCGCTCGGCGGCAGCGACGTGACGGAGCTCACCAGTCGCCAGCCCTCGCTCGAGGAGATCTTCCTGCGCCACTACGACCACGGCGACCCGGGCGCGGGCGATCGTGAGCACGATCCTGCTTCGGCGAGCGCTGCGTGACGCGCGCACGCGGACGGTCGCGTTCGCCGTCCTGTTCCTCACCGTCGCCTACGTGCAGCCGGTCGCCTACGCTCACACGTACCCGACGCTCGCCGATCGGATCGCGTTTGCGCACAGCTTCGCGAGCAATCGGGCGGTCAACCTCTTCTACGGACGTGCCTACGACCTGCTGACCGTCGGCGGCTACAGCGCCTGGCGCGTCGGCGGCACACTGGCGATCTTCGCCTCGCTGTTCGGCGTGTTCGCCGCGACCCGGGCGCTGCGGGCGGAGGAGGATGCCGGTCGGGTGGAGATCGTCCTGGCCGGTCCGGTGTCCCGCCGCGACTGGTTGACCGGGGCGCTGTCGGCGACCTTTCTCAGCGCCGTCGCGCTGGCGCTGGCCCAGCTGGCCGGCCTGGTGCTCGGCGGCCTGCCGGTCGGCGAGTCGGCCTACCTGGCGCTCGCCACGCTGACCGTCAGCATCGTGTTCTGCGCGATCGGGGCGCTGTTGAACCAGCTCGCCTCCTCCCGCCGGGCGGCGCTGCAGCTCGGGTTGGGCGTTGTCGTCGTCGCCTGGCTCCTGCGGGTGGTCGCCGACACCGAAAGCACCGGCTGGGTCCGGTGGGCGACGCCGCTGGGTTGGGCGGAGCTGCTGCGGCCGTTCACCGGGGCCCAGCCGGCGGTGCTGCTGCTGCCCGCGGCGCTGACCGCGATCCTGGTGACGGCGACGGTGCGGCTAGCCCGCGGTCGGGACATCGGAACCGGGATGCTCAGGCTCGGTGAGCGCGGATCAGGCAACGCCAGGCTGCTGTCCTCGCCGCTCGCGCTGGCGCTGCGCACCGACACCGGGGTCCTGGTCGGTTGGACCGTCGGGATCGGCGCGCTGGCATTCATCCTCGGGATCGTGTCGAAGAGCGTCGCCTCGGCCGGCATCCCGGAGCGGCTCACGCACCAGCTCTCGCAGCTGGGCGTCGGCTCGATCGCCACCGCGGAAGGCTATGTCGGCCTCGTGTTCCTGATCTTCGCCGTGGCGCTGGCGGCGTTCGGGATCTCGCAGACGGTGTCCGCGCGTCACGAGGAGGAGGCCGAACGGTTGGAGACGATGCTGGCGCTCCCGATCGGGCGCCGGCAATGGCTGTCGGGTCGGCTGGCGCTGACGCTCGCCGGCGCGGCCGCAATCGCGGTCGTGGCGGCGCTGCTGGCCTGGCTCGGGGGCCGCGCCGCGGGGGTCTCGCTGTCGTCGTCGGCGATGCTCGGCGCGGCCGCAAACTGCGTCGCGATGGCGGTTCTGTTCGGCGGCATCGCGGCGATCACCTTCGCGCTGCTGCCGCGCGCCACCGCGATCCTCCCGTACGCGCTGCTGACGCTCGCGTTCCTCTGGCAGCTGTTCGGCGAGCTGTTCGGCGCCCCCCGGTGGCTCACGGACCTGACCCCGTTCGCGCACCTCGGGCTGGCGCCCGGGCAGCCCTTCCGGCTGGTCCCGGTGCTGGTGCTGGCGGCGATCGGCGTCGCGGCGGCGTCGCTCGCGCTCGAGGGGTTTCAGCGGCGCGACCTGGTCGGACCCTAAGGGCGCGACCTGGTCAGACCCTAAGGCCCCGATTCTTAGCGCGACGCAGCTTTCTGCACGCAAATCCCTAACTTGCGCGACAGCGCACAACCGTAATATCCCGGCAGGCGCGGGCTTCAGCCGCGCATAAGATCGGCTTGCCTGCGAATGCTGCATGCAACTCGAGGCAGGCGTGGAGGATCCTCCGCGGAGGGGATCAAGGCAAGGAGAGGGAGTGCTGATAGCGATGCAGAACTTCATGCGGTCCTGGGGCCGTGCGAGGGTGTTGGCGCTTGTCGCCGCGGTCACCGCGGCGGCCGCGATTGCGCCGGGCGCGTCGAGCGCCAAGCAGGCCGCGGCCAAGGGCAAGCACCTGTCGATTGCGTACCTGTCGTTCGCGGTCCAGAACAGCTATGACGCGCCGATGCTGGCCGCGGCCAAGCGGGTCGCTGCCGCCAACAACGCCTCGGTCCAGGTGTTCGACGCGAACAACAGCCCGACGGCGCAGTACACGCAGTTCCAGGACGCGATCACCAAGGGCGGCTTTCAGGGGATCATCACCCAACCGATCGAGTCCACGAACCTGATCCCGCT
>WQWK01000384.1 GCA_009785395.1 Conexibacteraceae bacterium | reverse complement strand
GGCCGGGATTTCACGTGCATCATCGAGACCGTGAACGCCATCGAGGCCTGGCTCGGCGGCCTGCCGGGGCACGTCTATGCCAATGTGCGGCAGCCGCCGATCTCGACGCTCAACCTCGCCCATATCATGCCGCTCTCGGCGGTGTGGGCCGGTCCCGATCGCAACGAGCATCTCGACGGTCCGCCGCTCTTGTTCGCCAAGACCGACGGTGCGACGCCGTTCCGGCTGTCGCTCCATGTCGGCGACGTCGGCCACACCCTCGTGGTCGGCCCGACCGGTGCCGGCAAGAGCGTGCTCCTGGCACTGATAGCCCTGCAGTTCCGGCGTTACCATCGTGCCCAGATCTTCGCCTTCGACTTCGGCGGCTCGATCCGGGCGGCGACGCTCGCCATGGGCGGCGACTGGCACGACCTCGGCGGCTCGCTGACCGGGGACGCCGCTTCTCAGGTGGCGCTGCGGCCGCTCGGCGGCATCGGCGACCCCGCCGAACGCGCTTGGGCCGCCCAGTGGGTTGCTGCGATCCTCGCCCGCGAAGGCGTCACCGTCACGCCCGAGGCGCGCGAGCACGTGTGGTCGGCGCTCGGGTCGCTCGCGAGCGCGCCCGCGGCTGAGCGCACGCTGACCGGGCTCTCGGTGCTCCTGCAGTCGGCCGCGCTCAAGCAGGCGCTCAGGCCGTACTGCGTCGGCGGCCCGTTCGGGCGGCTCCTCGACGCCGAGGACGAGGACCTCGGTGACGGCAGCGCGCAGACCTTCGAGACCGAGGGGCTGATCGGCACGGCGGCCGCGCCCGCCGTGCTCAGCTACCTGTTCCACCGCATCGAGGGCCGGCTCAACGGCGACCCGGTGATGCTGATCGTCGATGAGGGCTGGCTCGTGCTCGACGACCCGACGTTCGGGGCGCAGTTGCGGGAGTGGCTCAAGACCCTGCGCAAGAAGAACGCGAGCGTGGTGTTTGCGACCCAGTCGCTTGCCGACATCGAGCGCAGCGCGATCGCCGCCGCGATCATCGAAAGCTGCCCGACGCGGCTGTTTCTTCCCAACGAGCGCGCCGTCGAACCCCAGATCGCGGGTGTCTACCGCCGCTTCGGTCTCAACGAGCGCCAGATCGAGATCCTCGCGCGGGCGATTCCCAAGCGCGACTACTACTGCCAGTCCCGCCGCGGCAACCGCCTGTTCGAACTCGGTCTCGGCGAGGTCGCGCTGGCGTTCACGGCGGCGTCATCGAAGGCCGACCAGGCGGCGATCGCCGATGTCCTGGCAAGGCAAGGCCGCGCGGGCTTCGCTTCCGGATGGCTGCGCCACAAGGGTCTCGACTGGGCCGTCCACTCCCTGAGGCCGGCGGCGGCGCTGCCGGCAATCTCCGGGGAGGCGCACGCATGACCCGGCTGAGGACGAGGCTCGTCGTCGCCGCCGCCGTCTGGGCGTGGGCGGCCGGGCAGGCGCGGGGACAGGCGGTCGTGTTCGATCCCAACAACTACGCCCAGAACGTGCTGCGGGGCGGCGCGCGCGCTCCAGCAGATCAACAACCAGATCGTCAGTCTGCAGAACCAGGCCCAGATGCTTCTCAACGAGGCCCGCAATCTCACGAGCCTCCCCTATTCGGCGATCCAGCAGATCGACCAGTCGATCGCCCGCACCGAAGGCCTCCTCAACCAGGCCCAGCGCATCGCCTTCAACCCCGCCCAGGTCGACCAGGCATTCATGCGCTCCTACCCGATGAGCTACGGCGCCAACGTGTCGCCGCAGCAGCTCCAGGCCGACGCGCAGACGCGCTGGCAGAACGCGCTCGCCGGCTATCAGGACGCGCTCAGGGTGCAGGCCGGCATCGTCCAGGGCCTCGGCGCGGCGCGGACGCAGACGAGCGCGCTCCTGTCCTCGAGCCAGGGCGCGACCGGCATCCTGCAGGCGAGCCAGGCCGGCAACCAGCTCATCGCGCTGCAGACCCGCCAGATCTTCGATCTCACGGCGCTGATCGCGGCGCAGTCGCGCGCCCAGAGCCTCGACGGCGCCCGGCTCGCCCAGAGCGACGCCCAGGGTCGCGCCCAGATCAACCAGTTCCTGACCCCGGGAACCGGCTGGCAGTCCCAGACGGTGCAGATGTTCCACCAGTAGGCACGGGAGCCCGCGATAATGAATACCTCGGTGATCGACCGCTTCCTCGACACCTTCACGCGCTACATCGATTCGGGCTTCGGCCTCGTCAGCGGCGAGGTCGCGTTCCTCGCCACCACCCTGGTCGCGCTCGACATGGCGCTCGCGGCGCTGTTCTGGGCCTGGGGGGCGGATGGCGACATCCTCGCCCGGCTCGTCAGGAAGACGCTCTACACCGGGTTCTTCGCGTTCCTGATCGGCAACTTCAACAGCCTCGCCAAGATCGTCTTCGAATCGTTCTCGGGCCTCGGCCTCAAGGCTGCGGGGTCGTCGCTGACCGCCGACCAGCTGTTGCAGCCGGGACGGCTCGCCCAGATCGGCATCGACGCCGGCCGGCCGATCCTGCAGACCGCGAACGGCCTAACCGGCTATACCACGTTCTTCACCAACGCGATCGAGATCGCGGTCCTGATGGCGGCCTGGCTCGTGGTCCTGGTGTCGTTCTTCGTGCTGGCGATCCGGGTGTTCATCACCCTCATCGAGTTCAAGCTGACGACGCTCGCGGGCTTCGTGCTGGTGCCGTTCGGCCTG
>WQWK01000383.1 GCA_009785395.1 Conexibacteraceae bacterium | reverse complement strand
GGCCCTGCAGGGCATCCCGGCGGCGGATCGCGACGCGCTGCTGCTGCTGGCGTGGGCCGATCTCGACTACGAGCAGATCGCCCAGGCGCTCGACATTCCCGTCGGCACGGTGCGCTCCCGGATCCACCGCGCCCGCAGCCGCGTGCGCGGGTACCTGGAAGCGCACGCCGCACCCGAATCCCGAACCCGAGAGGCATGAACATGAACAACCACGAGATCGACTGGCTGGCTGGTCAGCAGCCTCAGCGCATCGGCACTGACGCCGGCGCGCGGGAGCGCGCCCTGCTCGCACTTGTCAAGCACACAAGCTCGCGACCCGCTTCGCGCGGCGCTAATCGCAGCGGCCTCCGTCGCGACGGCCTCCGTCGCGACGGCCTGAATCTGAGCGGCCTGTTTCGCACGCGGATGTTCGGCGTCGCCGCCACCGGCGGACTGGCCGCGATCGCGGCCGCGGTCGTGCTGTCAGCCGGCGGCAGCGGACAGCAGGCGGCACTCACCCATAGCGGCCAGGCGCCGCAGACGACCGTGAAGCAGGGCCCGCGGACAGCGCTGAATCATCACGCCGCGGCGCGATCGCCGCTCGTGCGCCTGGCCGACTACGTCAGCGCGTCCGGCAACCCGGCCGGCGACGCCACGCTCGTGGCGCGGACGACGACGATCACCGGCCAGTCGCCGGTGACCGTTTACGACGTCTATGCCGATAGCGGCCCGTACTACTTCTCGCGGCAGGCGAGCGGCCTCCAGGCCCAGGTCGACGCGCATCACAACCTCGCCGGCGGGCTGTTCGCGCGTGAGATCGCGGCGGCGAAGCTGGCGGCCACGGGCAGCGTCCAGACTGCCGCCCAGGACATGGCCGAGGCGCCGGATCCGAGCCATGTTGTCAGCCGCACGCAGCCGACCAACCTGGCCGCGATCACCAGAAAGCTCGCGCTCATGGGCAAGGGCAAGCCCAGTGCCGCGGAGGTCAGCGCCGACGCCAGCACGACGCTCTTCAACAACTACGCGTGGGAGGACTCGCAGGACGCGCTGATCGCCGGCGCGGGCGTGCCCGCGGTTCGCGCCGGGGTGCTCCAGATCCTCGCGACCCTCCCGGGTGTGACGGTCACGCATGGCACCGCCGGCGACCAGCCGACGCTGGTACTGACGGCCGGCGCCCCGGAGCTCGGCTACGGATACACCGAGCAGCTGACGATCAACGCTGACACCGGTGTGCCGATCCGGTTCGTCGGCGGCTCGTCCCTGTCGAACCCGGCGACGACCGTCACCTACAAGGTCTCGCGTGTGACGCTCGCGAACCTGTCCGCGAGCACGGGCGCAAGCGGCTCGTAAGACGCCCGCAAATCGGCTCGTAAAGACGCCCGGAGCGGGCGGCCCGCAGGGCCGCCCGCTCCGCAGCATCGCGCTCCGCGTCGCTCAGGCCGCATGGACCGGCGCGAGAAGCGCATCGATCTGGCCGATCGCGAGGCCCATGCCCTCCTGCATGCCCATGCCGATCATCTTGTCCATCTGCTCGGTGTCGGTGAAGCGGCTGAGGACGGTCATGCGCGTTCCAGCCCCCGCGGGCTCGAAGGTGGCGATTCCTGCGATCGGCGCCAGGCCGGGCACGGGCTCACCGTCGTCGCCGGCGAGGCCGTTGTCGAACTCGATCCGCTGCGGCTTGTCGATGGCTGTGATCCGCCACCAGCCGTAATGCTTGTCGCCCTCGGGGCCGGTCATGAAGTAGCGGGATTGGCCGCCGACCTCGAACTCGTGGCGGGGGAAGCTCGCCGGATAGGTCGGTGGTCCCCACCAGCGCTCGAGCTGGCGGGGGTCCTCCCAGGCCTCCCAGACCTGCTCCGGAGTGGCGTCAAACTCGGCGACGAGCGTGAGCGTGAGCTCGGCGGCATCGGTGTTCGAGCTGATGACGGTCATGGTGCTGCTCCTTCCTCGGCGAGGATTTCCTCGATCCGGTTGGCACGATCGATCCATAGCTGCTCGTAGGTCCGCAGGAGCGAGTTCGCCCGGCGCAGGGTTTCCCGGTTGGCCGTGACGAGTTGCTCCCTCCCGCTTCTCTGCTTGCTGACAAGCGCCGCCCGCTCCAGCACCGCGACGTGCTTCTGGACCGCGGTGAGGCTGATCTCGTAGTGGCGGGCGAGCGCGGACACCGACTGCTCGCGCTCGATCGCGCGGGCGAGGATGTCACGCCGGGTCGAGTCCGACAGCGCCTGGAAGACGCGGTCGGCATCGGCGTCGGAGAGTGCGTCAGGGCGATAACCTACAACCATTTGGTTGTAGGTTATCGCCGGCCGCATCCGCTGTCAAGAAGCGCCGATCCGGTCCAGGTCGGCCAGGTCCTGCTCCGACAGGGTCAGCTCCGCGGCGGCGACGTTCTCACGCAGGTGGGCTCGTGACGAGGTGCCGGGAATCAGCAGGATGTTCGGCGCGCGGTGCAGCAGCCAGGCGAGCGCGACCGTCAGCGGCGAGGAGCCGACCCGGGCGGCGACCGTGGCCAGCTCCTCGGACTGCAGCGGGTTGAAGCCGCCCAGCGGGAAGTACGGCACATACGCGATGCCCTGCTCGGCCAGCGAGTCGATCAGCGCGTCGTCACGGCGGACCGCGACGTTGTACATGTTCTGCACGCAGACGACGGGCGCGATCGTCTGCGCCTCGGCGATCTGCTCGGCGCTGACCGTGCTGATCCCGAGGTGTC
>WQWK01000382.1 GCA_009785395.1 Conexibacteraceae bacterium | reverse complement strand
TGCCGCGCCCAGCCAGCGCGACCCCGTAGGTCGAGAGGTTCGTCTGGGAGCCCTTGCGGGTCTTGGGGCCGAACATCGAGAACAGGTCGTCGAGCTCGACCGGCAGGCTGGTGTGCGAGAGCGGGATCGTGCCGCCCTGGGGGAGCGGGGTGTGGGAGTGCCCGCGCGTGATCTGCAGATACTTCAGGCCGAGCGGCGACACCGGCCGCACGAGGTCGGTCGAGTCGGCCGGCAGCGGCTCGAGTGACTTGTCGAGCTTCAGGTGCAGCACGGCCATCGGCTTGCCGTCCGCCTGCTTGGCGGCCGAGACCGAGCCGACGTAGCCGACGCGCGTGCCGCCGATCGCGACGCTGTCACCCTTCTGGATCCCGGACGCGTCCGGCTGCAGCGCGTTGATGTCGTAGGTCGGCACGAACGGCAGCCCCGAGTTGGCGCCGTAGGCGAAGAACACCGCGATGATCCCGATCAGCACCGTGACCGCGCCGATCATGATGTTGTTCATCATCGGGAGCCGCGGGCGCGGGCGCGGACCCGTGCCGTTGGATGACGCGTTGCCGTTGGTCGACGGATCGCTCATTTGCCGAACAGGTACTTGGTCAGGCCGGAGAGCGAGCTCCCCGAGCGGCTGGATTTGTCGGCCTTCCTGCTTGCCTGGGCCACCGCGCGCCGCGCGATCGCGGCGACGCTGCCCGATGACGTCGAGGTGCTCGGGACGAAGTTGGCGCCACAGCCGCCGACGGGGTACTGACTGCGCGCCGAGCAGCTGCCGATCTCCAGCAGCGTGCGGACGTAATGGCCGAGCGCGTCCTCGCCGTTGACGGCGCCCGTGTAGTAGTAGATGAAGCGCATGACGTCCTCGATGCCGCCGGCTTTGTCAAAGCTCTTGGCGACAGCGGCGATGTTGGTGGACAGCGGGCGCAGCGGGGTCGCGAGCGACAGCAGCTGATGAACCTCGGTGTTGACCTGCGGGAACACCGTCTCGCCCTTGGCTGCGAGGCCGCCGAGCGTCTTGAGCGCTGGAATCGAGGCCTTGGCCAGCGGGCCAAGGCCTCGGAGTGACGCGTTGATCGTCGGCGCCTGAGCGTTCAGGGTGTCGAGCGACGGGATCATGCTGTTGGCGAGGCCGGCGAGCCGCTGGGTGGCCGGGGTGAGCTGCTTGAGGAAGCCGGGGAAATCCTGGAGGTTGGCCTCGATCGCCTGCGACTCCTGGGCGGAGGCGGCGGCGTCCGCGCCGGCGTGCGCGATGAAGCCGCCGATGTGCTTGCTCTGGGCGGCGAGCGGCCCGAGCACCTTGGCGGAGTCGTCGGTCAGCGCCGCGAGCGTGCGGGTCTGGTCGGCGAGCACCGAGATCACCTGGTTCGTGGACTTCAGCGCCGGGTCGGCGTTGATCAGCGCCTGGTTCAGCGCCTTGCCGTTGTGGTCGAGGCCGGCGCCGAGGCCCGCGATGATCAGCTGCAGGCCCTGGCGCTCGGGCAGCTGGTAGATGTCCTGGAGGAGGTCGACGCCGACCGGCGTGGTCGTGTTCGCGGCGGTGAGCAGGTGCTCGCCTGCGTTGGGACCGGTGCGGATCGCGGGCAGGACCGGCGCGGGCGCGGTGCCGGGGGCCTGGATCTGGCTCGGAGTGCATTGCACGTACTGCTCGCCGAGCAGCGACTGCAGGTCGATCTCGCAGTGTGCGTTGGTGTGAAACGGCGTGAACTGGCGGTTGGTGATGTCGAGCACGACGGCGGCGTGGTTCTGCGGGGTCAGCTGGACGGCGCCGATGTTGCCGACGACGACACCGGCGATCTTGACCTGCTCGCCCGGGTTCACGAACGACGAGTTGTCGAACACGGCGCGCACGACGTAGCCCTTGTTGCCGCCGCCGAACAGGCGCTGGCCGATCGCGGCGATCACGGCACCGGCGACCACACAGACGAGCAGCAGGGAGAGCGCGCGCCGGAGCTTCATCGTGGCCGCCTCATCTCAGCCGCCCACCGATTGCGAGGCCCGGCAGTGCGCGTTGCCCTGCGCGCCGGTGTCGACGAACGGCGCCGAGTGGTCGGCCGGGGTGGCGATGCCGCCGCCGGGGCAGCGCTGGAGGTTCTTGTGGGTGACGGCCTTGCTCGATCCGCGCTGCGCCGGCGAGACCTGCGTCAGCTGGCCATTCGCGCCAAGGCCGAAGGCGTCGAAGACGGGCTGCGTGCGCGCGTAGTGGCCGTTGGCGTCATATGGCGAGAAGATCCCGTCCCAGTTGGCGACCCAGGCGACCAGGTCCGGGATGTATGGCCGCGCGAAGCGGAAGATCGGCGTGCCCTCGTGCAGCGCCTTGATCGCCTCGGGGAAGTCGCTCTTGACCTCGCTCGAGAGGCGCGGCAGCTTCAGCAGGGCGTCGTAAAGGTCGTTGTTGGGGCCGGGCTTGTCGAACATCTCGCGCAGCAGCGTGAACACCGGCTCGGCGTTCTTCAGCACGGGGTTCAGGCGCGGCAGGAACTGCGCGAGCGGCGCCGTGACGGGGGCGGTCGCGTCGATCAGGTTGGTCAGCGACGGCAGCGCCTGCGTGCGCAGCTGTTCGAATGCGTGCGAGCCGTTGTTGAGCGCGCTGGGCAGATCCTGCAGGCCCTGCGAGAGCGAGCTGTTGTCGGAGGAGAGCGCTTGGGCGGTGACCTTGCCCTGGCTGATCAGGTCGGTGAGCTGGGCGGACTGTGAGTCGATCGCGCCGAGCGCCTTGCTCGTCTGGCT
>WQWK01000381.1 GCA_009785395.1 Conexibacteraceae bacterium | reverse complement strand
CTGATCGGGAACAGCCAGTGGACCTTGCCGCCGTCGGTGAAGGCGAGCACCTGGTCGGAGAGATCGCCCTCGGCGTGCGGGCCCTGCCGCGGGAAGCGCACGTGGAACTTGCCGACCCCGTTGAGCAGGTCGGTCATCGTCACCGGGTCAAGCGACGTGATCCCCTCGCCCTTGCCGAGCAGCCGGTGATAGGCGTCGAGCGCGAGCTCGGTCCCGGTGTCATAGACCCCCGTCTGCGGGATGAACAGGTGCAGCGCCGCGAGCCGCTGCTGCACGAGCGCGACCATCGGCCCACGCGCCCCCGGCCCAACCTGGTTGTCGAGCACCGTGTAGGAGCCCGACTCCGCAAAGCTCAGCAGCCTGCTGTTGCGCAGGTGCGCGAGCGCGACCCGGATGTGGCCGGTGCGCGGCGCATAGACGGTCGTCTGGAAGTGCCCGCGACCCGCCCGCCGCGCGATGCTCAGCCCGCGCCGCAGAAACATCCGCCCGCCGACGCTCGCGACCAGCTCCACGTGCTGGTGGGGCACCCAGTGGGCGACCGTGCCGCTGACCACGACGGCGCGCTTGGGCACGGTGACGCTGGCCCCGTGCACCGTGAACAGGCCCCGAAGCTTCAGCGACACCGGGGTCGCGCTGACCGGCCGTGTGCCCGCTGCCAGGGCGCCCGCTGGCGCACTGGCAGCGCCCAGCGCAACGGCTCCCAGGATCACCGCAGACAGCCGGGCGACAGCACTCCGCTTCATGAAGCAATGATTACAGGAACAAGGTCAGCTGGGCGCCACGCCGCTCGGCACGCCGCGTGACAGCGGCCCCGTCACGAGCGCGATCACGGCCAGCGACCCGATGATCAGCGCCACGATCTGACCGCCGTTCCAGGCGAGCTCGTTGACCCCGAGCGCGATGCAGTTGTTCACCGAGTGCAGCGCCATCCCCGGATACAGCGAGCCGGTCTTCCAGCGCATGATGCACAGCACGAAGCCGAGGAAACCGAGCGGGATCAGGTACTCGGGCTGCGCCGAGGAGAAGTGCGCCAGCCCGAACAGAATCCCGACGATCGCCGCCGCCACCCACGGGCCGAGCTCATGCCCGCCGACGTTGACCTGCATGCGCCGCAGGATCCCGAACAGGAACCCGCGGAAGAAGAACTCCTCGGCCATCGGCGCGACCGCGCAGACGTACACCGCCACGGCGATCGCCGCCGCAGTGCTCGTGTGCACGCCCAGGCCGCTCGGCAGCCTGTCGGTGCCGTGCACGTGCACGATCGCCGAGTAGACGAGCGTGACGATGTAGTAGAGGACGGCACCCGCGAAGAACGCCCCGATCCCCACCCGCCACGGGATCCGCCGGTACCCGAACGCGGCCCTGCCCATCACCCCGCGCACCGTCGTGAAGTACAGCGCCGCAAGCACGAACGCCGCGTCGAAGATGAAGTTGTCGATGTCGTTGACGGCCGGCGGCGGGTTCGTGAGGCTCGCCCCGAACCCGTGCGCGATCAGCTGCACGATCAGCGACGCCATGAAGAAGATCGCGAACCCGAGCACGACCGCCGCGATCGCCACGTAATACGGGATGCGATCCCGCTCGTCGTCGTAGGTCTCGGTTGACATCCGCGGCGAGCTTACTTCGCGCGCCCGCCTCACACCCCGAGCAACCCCGGCAGCCCCGCCAGCGTCCTGATCACCGCCAGCTCCGGCAGCGTCGGCTCCTCGGGGCCGTACTCGACCTCGGCGGCATGCCCGGAGCGCACGAGCAGCACCGGCCGCACCCCGGCGCCGAACGCGGCGCCGACGTCCTCGCGGAAGCTGTCACCGACGTGCAGCGCGGCCTCCGGCGCAACATCGCCCGCCAGCTCCAGCCCCTGCAGCAGCAGGCGCGGGTCCGGCTTGGCGGCGCCGGCCGCCGCCGAGTTCACAACGGCATCGACCGCTCCGAGCAGCCCGACGCGCTCGAGCACGCTCTCAAGGGACGCGTCCCAGTTGCTGGCGACGACCAGGCGCACGCCGGCCGCGCGCAGGCGCGCCAGCGCCTCCGGGACCTCCGGGTAGACGCTGAACCGCAGGGCGTCGAGCAGGATCGCGGTCACCGCATCCAGCGGGGCGCCGTCCAGCAGCGGATCCCGCGGGAGCGCCGCGCGCAGCACCTCCGCGCAGCGCCCGTGCAACTCCGCCACCCGCTGCAAATCGACGCCGAAGCCCATGTGCGCGCGGTAGTAGGCGACCTCTGCGCGCAGCGCCTCGCCGGCCTGCGCTTCAGTCACGGTCACGCCGAGACCCTTTGCGAGCAGCGCCCGCAAACGCAATGCGGGCGCGTCCAAGAAAACCAGCGTGCCGAACGCGTCGAGCGTGACCGCGCGGACGCGGCCGGGTGCGGGACGGCCGGTCGGCGTCAGGCGACCCATCGCCAGGTCGCGAACTCGGCCGTGAACAGGCCGAGCAGCACCGCCAGCGCACAGATCGCGGGCACCTGCCAGCCGCGCCGCTCGACGAACTGCGCGCCCCAGATGAACAGCGGGAAGATGACGATCATGTAGCGCGGCAGCGAGGCCAGCGCCTGCAGGCTGACTGGGTCGGCCAGCCCCAGCACCAGCAGCGCCAGCGTGTAGAGCGTGTAGGCGGCCGGCAGGCGCCCCACCATCGCGACCACGCCGGTGAGCCCGAGCACGAGGAACAGGAACAGGATGATGTCCTGCAGTGCCGCGCCGGTCGGGCCCGCGGCATAGAGCAGG
>WQWK01000380.1 GCA_009785395.1 Conexibacteraceae bacterium | reverse complement strand
TTCGACGCCTCCGTCGCGGACCTCGGCAACGGCGACCTCACAGCGGCGCTCCAACACTGGGAGCATCGCGCCGGCGTCGAGCTGCCCGCGACTGCCCCACAGCCCGCCTGATCGATCGGGTAACCGTTGCTGCTTGCGTTCGACATGTTCGGGACGCTGGCCGACACCGTCAGCGTCGTCGGCGAGTTGGCCGCCGCGTGCGGAGATCGAGCCGCCGAGGTCGCGCAAGCGTGGCGGCGAAAGCAGGTCGAGTACATGGTCCGCGTGACCGCCATGGGTCAATTCCCTCCGTTCGCAGACCTGACCAGCTGGGGCCTGGTCGGCGCGCTGGCCGAGCACGGGTTCTCGCTGTCGGAGGTGCAGACCGGCCAACTGGTCGGTGCCTACCGGCGGCTCCGGCCATTTGATGACGTTCGGCCCGCGGTTCAAGCCCTACACGAGCGCGGGGATTCGATCGTGGTCTTCAGCGTCGGGCCAAGAGCGTGGCTCGAGGAGCTGACCGGCAGTTACCGCCAGTTCGTTGACGGAATCGTCAGCGCTGAGGAGGTGGGCGCCTACAAGCCCCACCCCGCGATCTACCGCCACCTGCTCGACACGACGAAGACAGAGCCGGCGGCCGCGCTGCTGGTCTCCTCGAATCCGTTCGACGTCATTGGGGCCGCGTCGGTGGGGTTGCGCACGGCGTGGTGCCGGCGCGACCCGTCGGCAATCTTCGACCCCTGGGGGCCGCGCCCCGATCATGTGATCACCGGCCTCGCGGGACTCGCCGACGTACTACCACCGCCGCGCCGAGCGAGCGGGAGTGACACATGACAATCAATTCACTTGATGGCAGGGTCACGATCATCACCGGTGCCGCGTCCGGTATCGGCCGTGCCGCCAGTCACGCTTTTCACGCAGCCGGGGCGCGGCTCGTTCTGATCGACCGAGACGCGGCTGGGCTGCGCGAGGTCGCGAGCACGATCGGGACTGGCGGCGACGAGGTGCTCGCGAGGACCGTTGACGTCACGGACTCAGGCCAGGTGCAGGCCGCGGTCGCCGCGACGGTCGAGCGGTTTGGGCGGCTTGACTGCGCGTTCAACAACGCCGGCGTGGACTCGTTCCAATGGACCCTCGCCGACCTGCCCGACGAGGAATGGCGCAGGGTGATCGAGACTGATCTGACCGGCGTGTTCTTCTGCATGAAGCACGAGCTCGCCGCGATGCGCGCGAATGGCGGCGGCGCGATCGTCAACACCTCGTCGGGGCTCGGCCTGGTCGCGGTCGCCAACCAGTCGGCATACGTCGCGGCCAAGCACGGGGTGATGGGCCTGACCAAGGCAGCCGCTCTGGAGAACGCGACGCTGGGGGTGCGGGTGAACGCGGTCTGCCCGGGCATCATCAACACGCCGATGGCGGACCGCGGCATCGCCGGCAACCCCGCCGTGGCAGAGGCGCTTGCAACCAGTCAGCCGATTGGCAGGCTGGGTGAGCCGGAGGAGGTCGCCGCCGCCGCCCTGTTCCTGCTGAGCGACGCCGCGTCATTCATAACCGGTGAGTCACTGGCTGTTGACGGTGGCTACCTGGCGAACTGAAGCGCGTCTGCTTGATGTAGGGTGCAGACTCGCCCGCGAATGTTCACGACCCACGCGCCAACCCGTCAAATGGAGAGAGAACCGTTAACAACATGAGCACTCACACCGACCCGATACCGGAGATCGAGCTGCGTGACGGTGTCAGCATTCCGCAGCTGGGTTTCGGCGTCTTCCTTGTACCCGCAGCTGAAACAGAGAGCGCGGTCGCGGCTGCGCTCGCAACCGGCTACCGGCACATCGACACGGCCTCCGGGTATCGCAACGAGGCAGAGGTCGGCAGCGCCGTGCGCGCCAGCGGCCTTGACCGCGGCGACGTCTTCATCACGACCAAGTGCTTCAACGACGCCCACGGCTACGACGAAGCCAAGCGCGCCGCCCACCTAAGCCTCGAGCGCCTCGACCTCGGCATGATCGACCTGTATCTCATCCACTGGCCGGTGCCTGCCCAGGATCGCTACGTCGACACCTGGCGCGCCTTCATCGATCTCCAGGCCGAGGGCCTCGTGCGCTCGATCGGCGTCTCCAACTTCCAGCCGGCGCACCTGCAGCGAATCATCGCGGAGACCGGCGTCACGCCTGCGGTGAACCAGATCGAGCTGCATCCGCGGATGGCCCAGGGCGAGCTGCGACGGCTGCACCGCGAGCTGGGGATCGCCACGACGGCGTGGAGCCCGCTGGCGCGCGGCGCGCTGCTCGACGACCCGGCGATCGCCGCGATCGCGCAGCGCCACGGCAGGACGCCGGCGCAGACCGTGCTGCGCTGGCATCTGCAGATCGGCAATGTCGTGATCCCCAAGTCGATCACGCCAGAGCGGATCCGGGAGAACATCGAGATCTTCGACTTCGAGCTCGGCGCTGATGACATCGCCGCGATCGACGGCCTTGAGCGGGGCGAGCGGATCGGCCCCGACCCCGACACGTTCGTCCGGCCGTAACGACGACGCGCCAGCGCGGATGCTCGCGGCCCAGTATGAGACAGCCGGCCCGCGGATGGGCGAGCTCGAGCTGGTTGATCTGCCTCGGCCCGATCCGGCGCCGGGGGAGGTGCTCGTGCGCGTCCGGGTCTCCGGCGTCAATCCGACCGATGTCGGTGCCCGCGCCGGCCACGCCTTCGACGTCTCGCATCCACGGGTGACACCGAACCACGACGGCGCCGG
>WQWK01000379.1 GCA_009785395.1 Conexibacteraceae bacterium | reverse complement strand
GGCGGCGCCGTCGATCAGCGCTCGACCGTGACCTCGGTGCTCGCGGCCGAGGCGCTCGCCTACGGTGACATGGGCCTGGCCGTCGCCGCGCTCGCGCCGGCGTCGGTCGCGAGCGCGCTCAGCCTGTGGGGTGACTCCGCGCAACAGGCCACGTATCTGCCGGCGCTGCTCGAAGAGGGCGTGGGCGCCGCGATGGCGCTGCAGGAGCCGCGCGCGCTGTTCGATCCGTTCTCGCCGCGGACCTTCGCGCAGCGTGACGGCGCCGATTTCGTGCTGAACGGGACCAAGTCGCTCGTGCCGCGCGCGCAGGACGCAAGCCTGCTCGTGGTAAGCGCGCTGACCACCGGCGAGGGCCCGCTGCTGCTGCTGGTCGAGACCGCGACCGAGGGCGTGAAGCTCAGGCCGACACCGGCGATGGGCGTCCGCGCCGCGGGCCTCGGCGAGTTCCAGTTCGAGGATGTGCGCGTGCCGATGAGCTCGGTGCTCGGGGCCGAGGACTCGGGTGCCTACGCCGACTGCATCCGCCGGGGGCGGCTCGCGTGGTGCGCGCTGACGCTCGGAACCGCGCGAGCGGTGCTCGACTACGTGATCGCGTACGCGAACGATCGCGTCGCGTTCGGCGAGCCGATCTCGCACCGTCAGGCGGTCGCGTTCGCGATCTCGGACATCGCGATCGAGCTCGAGGGCATGCGGCTCGCGGTGCTGCGGGCGGCGAGCCGGGCGGACGCGGGCAAGTCGTTCGCGGAAGAGGTGTCGGTGGCGCACAGCCTCTGCACCCGGCGCGGCGTCACGATCGGCTCTGACGGCGTGCAGCTGCTTGGCGGGCACGGATACATCAAGGAACACCCGGTCGAGCGCTGGTACCGCGATCTCCAAGCCGCGGGCGTGTTCGAAGGCGGACTACTGGTCTGAGCCTGCGGGCCGGCCGCACAAGGAGAGTGCATTGATCAACCTTGAGATACCGCGCAAGTTCGACCCCCTGGTCGTGCAGGCGCACCGCATCGCGTCGGATGTCTTCCGGCCGATCTCGCGCAAGTACGACGAGGCCGAGCACACCTATCCCAAGGAGCTGGACATGCTCGCCGCGCTCATCGACGGGATGAACGACGGCAGCGAGCACGGCGGCAGCGGCGCCGGCGGCGTCGGCCGCGACAAGAGCAACGGCGACAAGGTCCGCAACGGCACGAACATGTCGACGGCGCTCGGGATCATGGAGCTCGGCTGGGGTGACGTCGGCCTGCTGCTGTCGATGCCGCGCCAGGGGCTCGGCAACAGCGCGATCGCGGCGGTCGCCAACGACGAGCAGCGCGAGCGCTTCAACGGCAAGTGGGCGGCGATGGCGATCACCGAGCCCGAGGCCGGCTCGGACTCGGCGGCGATCCGCACGACGGCGACGCTCGACGAGCAGACCGGCGAGTACGTCCTCAATGGCGAGAAGATCTTCGTCACCGCCGGTGAGCGTGCCGAGCTGATCGTGGTGTGGGCGACGCTCGACCGCAGTCTCGGCCGGCCCGCGATCAAGTCCTTTGTCGTCGAGCGCTCGAATCCGGGGCTGAAGCTCGACCGCCTCGAGCACAAGCTCGGGATCCGCGCCTCGGACACCGCCAACTTCGTGCTCGAGGACTGCCGCGTGCCGAAGGAGAACCTGCTCGGCTCGCCCGAGATCGACGTCAAGCGCGGCTTCGGCGGCGTGATGCAGACCTTCGACAGCACGCGCCCGCTGGTCGCCGCGATGGCAGTCGGCCTGACCGGCGCCTGCCTCTATGAGACGCGTCACCTGCTGCTCGAGGCGGGCGTCGACCCCGATCCGGACATTCCCGTCGCGCTGCAGAGCGCCGCCGCCGCGGAGCTGCTCGCGATGCAGGCCGACTACGAGGCCGCGCGCCTGCTCACGCTCGAGGCCTGCTGGATGGCCGACAACGCCAAGCCGAATTCTTTGAACGCCTCGATGGCGAAGGCGAAGGCGGCGCGCACCTGCGTCGACGTCGCCATGCGCTGCGTGCGCCTCTGCGGCTCACTCGGCTACGGCGAGCAGATGCTGCTCGAGAAGTGGGCGCGCGACGCCAAGATCCTCGACCTGTTCGAGGGCACCCAGCAGATCCAGTTGCTGATCATCGCGCGGCAGCTGCTCGGCAAGACGTCCGCCGAGCTGCGGTAGCGCGCGATCGAGCGCGGCCTGCGCAGCAGCGCGCCAACATCAGAGGTCGAGCGTCAGCTCGCCCCCCTCGCACCTGTCGACGCAGACGAGCATCGCGCCAGGCCGGTCGAGGAACCTCGCCGTGCCTTTGCGGGTGACCCTGCCCTCGAGGACGGTAGCGCGGCAGGTTCCGCAGAACCCCTGCTGGCAGGAGTACGGGACGGTCGGGAGCACATCACGGATGGCGGCGAGCGCAGAGCGGTCCGCGGGGATCTGGACGTCGAGGCCCGACTTCTCCAGGTGGACGATGAACGGCCTGCCGTCGACCACGGGCGGCGGTGAGAAGCGTTCGAAGTGAAAGCCGGCGTGCTCGTGGGAGTCGAGTGCGGCGCGCACGTCCCCCAGGAAAGCGGGGGGCCCGCAGAAGTACACGGACGTCTGAGGACCGACGTTTGCGAGCACCTCGGGGATCGGCCGGCGGCCCTGCAGGACACGAACGCTTCCACCCCCGAGCGCGGCGATCTCGGCGCCGAACGGGATCGTCGCCGCATTCCGCCCGATCTGGGTGAGGCCCCACGGTGTGTCTGACGCCGCGGC
>WQWK01000378.1 GCA_009785395.1 Conexibacteraceae bacterium | reverse complement strand
TCGTCGTCGACGCCAAGTCGGGCGTGTCCGGGGCCGGGCGCAGCGCCACCGACAAGACCCACTTCGTGACCGTCGACGAGAACGTCAACGCCTACGGCGTCCCGCGCCACCGGCACACGCCCGAGATCGAGCAGGAGCTCGCGTCACTGGGCAGCGAGGTGCGGATCACGTTCACCCCGCATCTGCTGCCGATCGACCAGGGCGAGCTCGTCTCCTGTTATGTGACGCTGAACGACCCGACCGTCAGCGCCGGCGAGTTGGAGACGCTCTACCGGGACGCCTATGACGCCGAGCCGTTCATCGAACTGGCGGCGGAGCCGGTCGGCGTGCGCGCCGTGCGCGAGACCAACATCTGCCGGATCTCGCTGCACCGCGACGAGCGCACCGGCCGCGTGATCGTGTTCGGCGCGATCGACAACCTCTGGAAGGGCACCGCGTCGGCGGCCGTCCAGAATCTGAACCTGATGTTCGGGCTGCCGGAGGGAGCGGGGATCAGCTGATGAGCTTCTTCCAGTCACGCTGGGTCGACATTCCTGATGGGGTCACCGAGGCCGAGGACGGCCTGCTGCCGAAGGGCTTCCGCGCGGCCGGCATAGCCTGCGGGGTCAAGCCCGGCGGCGTGCCGGACCTGGCGCTGATCGTCTCCGACGTCCCCGGCACGACCAGCGCCGCACGCTTCAGCCGCTCCGGCGCGCTCTCGGCGCCGGCGCTGCTCACGCGTGATGACGCAAAGCTCTGGGAGCTGCGGGCGGTCGTGGCCAACTCGGGCAACGCCAACGCCGCGACCGGCGCGACCGGCATGAACGCCGCCAGGGCGATGCGCTCGGCGGCCGCGCAGGCCGCCGGGGTCGACGATCATCAGGTCGCGGTCGCCTCCACCGGCGTGATCGGAGTGCCGCTGCCGCTGGAGCGGGTGATGGAGGGGCTCGCCGCGATCGGGCCTGAGCTCCGAGCGCAGGGTGGCGCCGAGGCCGCCGAGGCGATCCGCACGACCGACGCCTTCCCCAAGCAGGTCACGCTCGACGTGGCGCTCGCAGCCGGCACGGTGCGGCTCAGCATTCAGGCCAAGGGCGCCGGCATGATCTCGCCGAACTTCGCGACGCTGCTGGTGTTCATCCAGACCGACGCGGGACTCGACGCCGACGAGGCGGACCTGCTGCTGTCGGTTGTCACCAAGCGCTCGTTCGACCGGATCAGCGTCGACGGCCAGCTCTCGACCTCCGACACGATTGTGCTGCAGGCCTCCGGCGCCTCCGGCGTGCGGATCGAACCTCGGACCGACGACGAGCGCGTGTTCGGCGAGGCGCTCGACGCCGCCCTGCGCCAGATCGCGCTGCTGGTCGCCCGCGACGGCGAGGGCGCACGGCGCGTGGGACGCGTGGTCGTCAAGGGCGGCGACCAGCACGGCGTCGAGCGGGTCGCCCACGCGGTCGCCGACTCACCGCTCGTGAAGACGGCCCTGTACGGCGGGGACCCCAACTGGGGGCGCATCATCCAGGCGGTCGGTGCGGCGCTGCCGATGGGGACGGGGGGCGGGAAGCACGCGCCCCTGCAGGTCGACATCTCGATCGAGGACATCGTCGTCTGCGTGAACGGTGCATTTGTCGATTACGACGCGGAGGCGCTGGCCGCGGCGGTGCAGCGCGACGAGGTCGAGTACGAGGTGGTGCTGCCCGGCGACGGGCACGAAGCCGAGCGCTACTTCTCCGATCTCGGCCACGAGTACGTGACGATCAACGCCGAGTACACGACGTGAGCGACGCCGACCAGCCCGTGCGGACGCAGCGCGACGTCGTCACGCTGCTCGAGGCGCTCCCGTACATCCGCGAGTTCCACGGCAAGACCGTCGTGATCAAGTACGGCGGCGCGGCGATGACCGACCCGCTGCTCAAGGAGGAGTTCGCGCGTGACATCACGCTGCTCAAGTACGTCGGGCTCAACCCCGTGATCGTGCACGGCGGCGGCCCCGAGATCACCTCCTACATGCAGCGCCTGGACCTGCCGGTGGAGTTCGTCGACGGTCTGCGCGTCTCAGACGCGGAGACCGTCGAGCTCGCGAAGATGGTGCTGGTCGGCAAGGTCAACAAGGACATCGTGCTGCTGGTCAACCGCCACGGCCAATCGGCGGTTGGCCTCAGCGGTGACGACGGGCGGCTGTTCCGCTGCAGCCGCCGCGCCGCGCCAAACGGCCAGGACATCGGCTTCGTCGGCCAGATCGACGACGTCAACACCGGCGTCCTCACGCACGTCGCGGCCGACTACATCCCGGTCGTGGCCAGCGTCGGCGCCGACGAGGAGGGCAACTCCTACAACATCAACGCCGACGACGCAGCGGCCGCCGTCGCGGTCGCGCTCGGCGCCTACAAGGCGATGTTCCTGACCGACGTCGCCGGCTGGTTCCGCGACGCGGACGATCCCGGGACGCTCGTCGCCGAGTCCACCGCATCGGAGCTGCGTACGGCGCTGCCGCGAGTTTCGGGCGGCATGCGCCCGAAACTCGCCGCCTGCCTGCACGCCGTCGAGCAGGGGGTCCCGAGCGCCGTGATCGTCGACGGGCGCGTGCCGCACTCGCTGCTGCTCGAGCTGTTCACCGACGCGGGCCAGGGCACGATGATCGTGCCCGACGGAGGCGCGTCATGAGCCTCGCGGAGCTGCAGGCGCTCGAGCGCGAGTACGCGATCCCGACCTACGTCCGCAACCCTGTGCAGTTCGTGCGTGGCCAGGGCGTGAGCCTCTGGGAC
>WQWK01000377.1 GCA_009785395.1 Conexibacteraceae bacterium | reverse complement strand
GTCGCATCGCAGCACAGCGGCAGCGCAAAGAACAGCACCACCCCATAGGAAGCCCGGTGCTTCGGGTCAGTCGTTACCTGTTGGTCCGCTTCCTGGTGATGGCGGTGCTTGGCGCCGCGCTATTGGGCGCGCTGGTCGCGGTTGGAGCTTCGGAGCTGAAGCGCCTCGAGCAGGACCTGCACCAGGCGACAGCGCCGACCAGCACGTCCCATCACCTCCACCCCGCGGCTGGCGCAGCTCATCCCCGTCACACCACACTTTCGTGGGGCGGCACGGCACGACACGCGCCCGGCGCCACCTCTACCGCAAAGCCGAGCGCGATAACAAAGTTCCTCACGGTTCTGGAGAAGGCCGGGCTATTGCTGGCGTTCATCCTCGGCGTGTTCCTGCTCGTGCTGGTGCTGGCGCTGGCCAGGCGCCTGTATGCGAGGCACCGCCGCGTTTACCACGCCTACCGGATCAACCTGACCGCGAACGATCAGACGGAGTTGCAGTCGATGGTGCAGGCGGTCGGCGCGATGGGCCAGGCGGTCGCGGCGCTGCCGGCCAGCCGGTGGTGGCGCGGCCAGCCCGCGTTCGGGCTGCTGGTCGGCTACGACCCGCGTGAGGGCGGCGAGGTCACGCTCGCGTTGATCTGCGAGGCCGAGCAGATCCCGACGCTTGACGGGGCGTTGCTGAAGGCGTACCCGAACGTGCGGGTCGGGTTTGACTTCGAGCCCGTGTACAACCCGATGGAGCTGGAGATGGGGGTGCCGCCGGCGCTGATCAGGCTGCGCAAGCGGCGCGAGGCGTTTCATCCGATCGTCGATGTCGCCGAGGAGCTCGAGGGGATCGAGACGGTGATCGAAGGCCTCGCTGACCTGATGGCGGCGCAGCGCACCCATCCCGCCGCCGTGTGGTTCTGCATCGTGCCGAGCGACACCGGCGCCGGGTATTTGCGCGCGCGGCACCGCCAGACCGAGCGGTGGCGCCGGGAACGGGAGCGCACACGCGACGGCGCCCCGGCGCCGGAGGCCTCGGTCGACCGCGAAGAGGCCCGCCAGAGCGCGCAGATCGACGAGCGCTCCGCGTTCTACGTCGACATTCAGATCGCCGCGCACAACCTGCGGACGTGTAAGGCGCTGAGTGGCACGCTGCAGAACCTGCCGGGCGCGATGAACACGCTAGAGCGCCGGCCGATGCTGCTGCGCCGCCGGGTGTACCGCGGGCGGTTCCCAAGGTTCACGCCGCCCCTGATCATGCGCGGTCAGTCAAAGCTGTTCAGCGGCTCCGAGCTCGCCTACCTGATGCAGTTGCCCTCGGCACGGCTGCAGGCGCCGATCCACCGGATCCCCGAACCGCGGCTGCCGGCCGCGCCGCGCACGGTATCCGCCGCGAAAGACGACGGCGCCTGGGACTACGACCCAGCGAACCTCCCAGTCGCGTTCGAGGCGCTCGACGACGAGACGTTGCACACGATGCTCGGCACCAGCCGCCGCCGCGACGGCAGCCAGGCCGGCGAGCAGTTCCCCGAGAGCAGCGCGGCATGAACGTTCTAGCCGGAAGGCGGGAAGAGCACTCACCGATATCGCGCGGCACACTCGCGACGCGCGATGGCGGTGACTGGGCGGGTCCGCTGCTGGCGAACGTGCAGGCGATGAACAAGCCGGTGCTCGTGCCACCGCGCGACTGGCCCGCCGGGATCCTCGTCATAGGCGCGCAGGGATCCGGCAAATCGAGCGTCATGACCCGCGTCTACCAGAATGCGCTTCTGGACAGGGGTGCGGCGGTGGTGTTGATCGACCCGAAGCGCACGCTCGCCCGCCGGGCGCTGGCACTGACGCCGCCGTGGACCGGCAAGCGGGTGTGGTATCTGAACCTCGCCAGGCCGGCGTTCGGGATGTCGCCGTTGCGGATCGGCGCGCCCGACCAGGCGATCGCCGACCTGGTCACCTCGGGGCTGCGTGACGTGTTCGAGGGCCAGATCTTTCAGGCCTCGCGGGACGCGATCGACGGCGCGGTCCGCGGCGCCCTCGCGCTCGCGCATCACGAGCGCCGGCCGGCGAGCCTCGAGGACACGCGCGACCTGCTGCTGTGGGCCAACGGCGACCTCCGCGACCGGGTGGTGCGCGCGCTGGACCGCACCCTTGGCGCCGATCGCACCCACCAGTACTTCGCGATCGAGCTGCCCGACGAGATGAAGAGCAACGTGGCACGGACGATGGACCGGCTGCGCGCGCCACGGAACAAGCTCGACGGGCTGATCAATGCCGAGAGCCTGCGGGTGTTCTTTCATCACAAGACCGAGAAGCCGATCGCGGAGATCGTCCGCGACCGCGACGTGCTGATCGTCGACGCGGACCTCGGCAAGGCCGGGGAGGAGAACTCCGAGCTGGTGATCGCGTTCATCCTGCGGATGCTCTCCCAGACGCTGCGGGAGCAGATGGACCTCGAGGAGCACGAGCGCTCGCGCGTGCACCTGTTGATCGACGAGTCCGCGCAGGTGCTGCGCGAGAGCACGATCGAGATGTTCGAGCAGCACCGTGAGGGTGGTCTGACGGCCGCGATCGCCGCGCACTACACCGCCCAGTTCGGCGACGAGCGGGTGCTGGCCGGGGTGCTGGCGCTGCTGGCGAACCGGTTCATGTTCCGCAGCGCCGACCCCGAGGACGGGGAGAAGATGGCGAAGATCGCGCGGGCGGTGCTGGCCGCCACGCGCGACACGCCGGAGTCGCGGGCGCGGCAGCGGGTCGGCCCCGAGGCGATC
>WQWK01000376.1 GCA_009785395.1 Conexibacteraceae bacterium | reverse complement strand
CCCGCTTTCGACTGAGGTTTGCCGCAAACCAGCGGGGGCTCTGCGGCGAAGAACTGCTGAAGAAGGGGGTTTTACCCCTACGACACGATTGACCGTAGGGCTATGATCTTGGGACCGTGCCCAAGAGGGCACACGCGTCTTCCCCCCACTTGAGGAGATGACAATGGAAGCTTGGACGACAGACTCAACGGCCAAAGTAGGAATGCCCTCGGACCACAGTGTCCGCCCTGAGTCGGCCGATCAGGATTGGATCACCGAGCTTCGGGAGGGGATCGACGTTCCAGGCCAGTACCTGGCGTATCGCGGAAGCGATGCGAACGTCGTCGCGTTCACGCTGGAGCGCGAGTGGACGCGCATCGGACGCAGCCTCGCGGCTGACATCCGCTTCGATGACCCGACCGTTTCGCGCCGCCACGCGCTGATAGTGCGCCAACCCGACGGCCTGCGCGTGGTGGATGACCGCAGCCTCAACGGCGTCTTCGTCAACGGCGAGCGGGTCGAGTGGAGCGCCCTCGCCGACGGCGACGAGATCGTCATCGGCCGCCACCACCTGCACTTCTGCGACATTCCGGTCGTCTCTGGGCTGGAGGCCGCGCCGGCCGCGGCGCCGAACCCGGTCTGAACCCGCGGCGCCGAAAAGGTCGGCGCTCCCCGGTCCCCGATAAGAAGGCGCCGCCGCCGTCCGTATGATCGCGCCTTGGATGGCTGCGATCACCATCACCGTGCTCTCCCAGAAGGGCGGCACCGGCAAGACCACCACGGTGCGCACGCTCACCGACGTGTTCCGGCGGATTGGCCTGCACGTGCTGGCGGTCGACCTCGACCCGCAGGGCAACCTCTCGGACTACCTCGATGTCGACCCGGAGGTGACCCCGACCGTCGCGGAGGTGCTGTCCGGCACCGCGAACGTCAACGAAGCGGACCACGGCGGCATCGTCCCGGCGAACCTCGGCCTGGCTGAGGCCGAGCTGATGCTCGGCGGCAAGATGGGCCGCGAGCTCGCCCTCAGGAAGGCGCTGCGCGACGTCGGCGACAGCTATGACCTGGTACTGATCGACTGCCCGCCTGCGCTCGGCCTGCTGACCGTCAACGCGCTGGTCGCATCCGACTACGCGCTGCTCTCAGCCGAGGCGCAGTACTTCGCGATGCAGGGGGTTGAGCAGGCACTCGAGGTGATCGAGCTCGCCCGGGACGGACTCAACCCCGGCCTCGAGCTGCTGGCGATCATGCTGAACATCGCGGACATGCGCACGCGCCACTCGCGCGAGGCCTATGACTCGCTCCGCAGGCACTTCGGCGACAAGCTGCTGGCCACGACTGTGCGGCAGTCGATCGCGTACGCGGAATCTGCCGAGCGCGCACTCTCGATCCTCGACTACCGCCCCGACCTTGGGGCCGATTACCTCGCGGTCGCGGACGAGCTGCTGGCCCGCCTGGGACTCAGCGGACAGGTCGAGCAGCTCGAGGCGCTCAAAGCGAGCTGAGCTTCGCGCCCGTGGGCTCGAACGGGACGCGCAGCACCTTGGCCCAGCCGTCCGCGTAATCCGTCACGGCGGCCACGACCGGTGTGGCGTCGGCAGACCGGACCCACACCAGCACCGTGGGTCCGGCGCCCGAGATCGTCGCGCCGAGCGCGCCGATCTCGGGCGCCCGCTCCACCAGCTCTGCCGAGCGCGGATATAGATGCGCGCGATAGGGCTGGTGCAGCCGGTCGCCCAGCCCCGCCGCGACGAGCTCGAGGTCGCCCGTGGCGAGCCCGAGCACGAGCTTGGAGGCCGATGCCACGTTGCGCACGGCGTCCGTGAGCGGCACCTGTGCCGGCAGTGCCGCGCGCGCCTCCGCGGTCCGCACCGGCCGGTCCGGCACGAGCATCACGGCCTCCAGCCCCGCCGGGGGATCGATGCGCTGCGCCCACGGGCCATCACAGATCACCACACCTCCGTGCAGCGACGCGGCCACATTGTCAGGGTGACCCTCGATCTTCGTCGCGAGCGCCAGCGTGTCCAGCTCGGCGCCGGAAAGTGACCGCGCCGCCAAAAGGCCCGCGACGATCCCGGCCGCGCTCGAGCCGAATCCGCCGCTGAGCGGGATCGTCGAGCTGAGGCGGAACTCGTACGTATCCGCGGGCAGCACCGTCTCGAACGCTCTTACGATCAGGTTCTCGCGATCGGCCCGCAGCGGCAGCTCGGTCCGTAGCGCAAAGCTGCCGGTCTCCTCGACCTCGAGCTGGAGGTGGCGGCCGAGCGCGGCCGCGAGCACGTCAAAGCCCGGGCCAAGGTTCGCCGAGGAGGCAGGCACCTGGACGCGAACGCCGCGGCTCACCACCACCTCACCTTCGAGCTCACCTCGATCTCACCGCAGGATCGCGCGCTCGATCGCGCTCAGCTCAGGCTCGCACGGGATCACGCCCCCGACCTGCGACAGAGCCGTGTCGTCGTCCTTGAGGCCGTGGCCGGTGAGCACGCACGCAACACGCTCGGCGCCCCCGGCGCCGTGGACGATCAGGCCCGCGACCGACGCGGACGAGGCCGGCTCGCAGAACACGCCCTCCTCGCGGGCGAGGAAGCGGTACGCGCCGAGGATCTGCTCATCGGTCACGGAGTTGACGGCGCCGCCCGAGGAGGTCATCGCCTCCATCGCCTGCTCCCAGCGCGCCGGGTTGCCGATCCGGATCGCGCTGGCGATCGTCTCGGGGTGCTCGACCGGATGGCCAAGGACCAGCGGCGCCGCCCCGGCCGCCTGGAAGCCATACATGCGTG
>WQWK01000375.1 GCA_009785395.1 Conexibacteraceae bacterium | reverse complement strand
GCATAACGTCAACAGCCCCCGTCCTGTGACCATCTGTCCCGTGACCAGCTGCGCGGAGCGACGCGCGGGCGCGCTTCACACCCGGGACCGGCGGCAGGTCCAGCCCGGCGAGCAGCTTGGCGCCCGGGGTGACAAGGGCGGGCGCGCTCCTGAGCGCCCAGGCAAGGAACGCCTCCGGGACGCCATCGAAGGCAACGCGTCCGCCGTCCATCGCGACCACGCGGTCGGCGACACCCAGGCACCGTTCGAGCCGGTGCTCGGCAAGCAACACGCCGGTGTCGCGGTCCTCGTTCAGGCGTCGCAGCAAGCCGATCAGCTCGTCCCCCGCGACGGGGTCCAGCTGCGAGGTCGGCTCGTCCAGGCATACCAGGGCCGGCCGTGGCGCCAGCGTCGCCCCCAGCGCCACCCGCTGCAGCTCGCCGCCGCTGAGCTCCTCCACCGGGCGGTCAAGCAGCGACTCGAGAGCCAGCGCCAGAGCCGTCTCCTCGACCGCACGGGCCACGGCCGCAACCGGCCAGCCTCGGTTCTCGGCCGCGAACGCGAGCTCCGCGCGCGGCGTCCCGAGCACGATCTGCGTCTCCGGATCCTGGAACAGCGAGCCGGCGACCGCCGCCAGGTCGCCGGGGCCGCTCGAGCGCGTGTCGAGCCCGCCGACGCGCACCGACCCCGCGAACGTGCCGCCGTGGAAGTGCGGCACCAGTCCGCTGATCGCCCGCAGCAGCGTCGACTTGCCGGAGCCGGAGAGCCCCGCGACGACGACGAACTCACCGGCCTCGATGCGCAGAGACAGGTCACGCAGAGCCGGGGCCGCGGCACCCGGATACGAGTAGGTCAGGCCGGAGATCGAGACCAGGCTCACCGCCAGCCGCCCCTCACCGCCGCACGCCACGGCGGTCGCAGAACGGCGCCACCGCTGCGAGCAGCAGTACCAGCGCGAGGCTCAATACGCGCGCGCCAGCGGGCGCGCGCAAGACTGGATAGGCCTGGAACGAAGCCCATCCCGCGATGCGTCCGCCGAGCGCGACCCCCACCACGGCGAGCGCCGAGAACATGAACGCGAGGTCGTGGCGCGACCACGGCTCGCTACGCGTGCGACGCCCGCGCGCGCGCTGGCGCGCGGCTCCGTAACCACGAACCTCGAGCGTGGCGGCGATGTCGAGGGCGCGGTCGAGCACCCCTGAGGTGGAGGCCTGCAGCAGCTGCGCCCGGCCCGGCGCCGGTCCGGGGCGGCAGCGCTGAGCCTCTGAGCGGCGGCGTGAGTCGCGCACCAGCACAGGCACCATCCGCGTCGCGATCGTCGCGCTCAGTGCGGAGTTGAACGAGAGGCCGCGGAAAAGCCGCAGAACGTCGTCGGGATCGACAACCACCGAGTACAGCGTCCCGATCAGCACGAGCGCGACCGCGCGCAGCCCGAGCACGGCGCCATATACCGTCGCCTCGAGCGTGATGTTGACCTGGCCAACCAGCGGGACCTCACCCATGCGCCAGATCACGGTCAGGCCGTTGCGGGTCACGAGCGCGTTGATCGCCGTGATCGTGAACCACAGCGGCAGCGCCCAGACGAGACTGCGGCGCAGCTCGCGACCAACCCCGGCCAAGATTCCGGCGGCCACGATCGCGACCGTGACCGTGCCGAGCACGACCGGGTTTGACTGGGTCAGCGTGGCGACGGCGAGCGCCGCGCACCAGGCGATCGCGACGGCAGCGCGGGCCGCGTGCAGCGGGCTCGCTCTGCGCCGGTAGCTCATGACCCGGCCGCGACCGGGACGGGGATCACGCTGCCGTCCGCGACGGCGACGGCGAAATGGTTGCGCAGCTTGGGCGCGGTGAAGGCACGTGCCGCCGCCAGCACGGCGGCGTCATCTGTGCCGGTGACAAACCACGTCGGCTGGCCGAGCGAAGCCGCGCCGGCGGCGGCGATCAAGCCCGCGCTGCCGTGCAGCGTGCGTGCGACGCGACCGCTCGGGTCCTCGAGCTCCAGCGTCTGACCGCCGCCCGCGAATCGCGCGTAGACACCGCTCTGAGCGGGACCGGCGGCGATCAGCTCGGCCGCGATCACGGTCTTGATCTGACTCCAGGTGCCGACCACGACGGCCAGCGAGTCCGACCCGGAGCCCGTGCCGAGAACCTGGTCCGCGGCCTTCACGCCAGCCCTGTGCAGCGTTTGGCCGACGATGTCGCAGGCCCGCTGCACGCCGGAAGCGCAGTTCACCAGCGTCGGGAACTCCTTGCCGCCGATCCCGTTCGTGAACGGCTCCGGGAAGGAGCCGACGACGGCGGGGATCGTGTCAGTTGCGGTCCAGTCGTGCAGGTCCCACCAGATGTGGTCGCCCGCGTGGACGTCGGTGGTCGCGGCGCCGTTCGGCGCCTCGATGCCGTTGACGTAGTAGAACCAGTCGAGGTGGCTCGGGCCGGCGGCGTGGCCGGCGATCGACTCAACGTAGCCGCCGCCATAACGGGTCGTGACCTTGAAATGCCGCTCGAGCAGCGACATCACCGTCTCCGAACCCGGCACCTTCCGCTCGACCGCGCGCCCGACGGTGCGCGTGCCGAAGGCGCTGGTGACCTCGACGCTCGCGTCCTTGGTGCCGGGTCCGGCACCGAAGCCGCACCCGCCCAGTGCGACGGCGGCCGCCGCGGCGGCCAACAGGGCATGCAGACGGGTGCGGCGGCGAGGCATCAGCTCTTGGTGACCTTGAACAGCAACTTCTCCCCTGTCTTCAGTTTGATGTCGCAGGCGCCCTTGGAGGCTGCCTTCCCGTTC
>WQWK01000374.1 GCA_009785395.1 Conexibacteraceae bacterium | reverse complement strand
GTCGGTGCGGGCGGCGCGGCGGCGGGTTAGGGTGGCGCGGCGGCGTTGAGGAGGTCGTGGGTGGTGGTGCGGCGCCGTGCGCGGGCCTTGGGCTCAAGGCTGTGGGCGGCGCGGCGTTGGTTGGCGGCTTGGCGGGCGTGGAAGCTGTCAGCGGTGCGGATGTTGCGGGCGGTCAGGGTGGTGGCGGTGAACAGGGCGATCGGGGCCAGGCCTGTGAGCCGGCACCAGCCGCGGCCGAGGTCGTTGGTGGCGCGGTCTGAGATTGTCGCGTTGGTGCGTTCGGCGGCGGTGCGGCGCTTGTAGGACGCGCGGTGTTGGGGTGAGGGGTAGTCGTGTTTCTGCGCGGTCTTGGCGTTCACCGCGGGCGGCACGGTGATCGTCTGCTGGGCGCAGCAGACGGGCGGCCGGGCGGGCGGCTGGAGGATCGTCGGGCGGTCGTGCGCGAGGGTCATCGACTCGGGGCGCAGCGGGCAGCGGAGCTTGTCGCTGGTCGCGGGGCAGGCCACGCGCCGGTAGCCGTCATGGTCGTAGCCGCTGATCGGTGTGAGCTTGTAGGCCGCGAGTTCTTGGCATTGCCGGTCATGGGTCTGGGTCTGTTCGCTGGTGGCGCCCGGGTGCAAAGGTGCGAGCTGCAGCAGGCTGGTGGGGGTGGCGGGGCAGTAGAGGTTCCCGTTGCAGCAGACAGCGCCCATGTGCGTGCCTTTGGGGCCACGGTCGTTGGGGTTGAGGTCCTGGATCAGTGCGATCCCGAGCGCGCGCAGCGGCAGCGCCCAGGTTTCCGCGACGCGGTAGCTGTAGCCGGAGTCGGCCAATAGGTCGCCGACGTTCACGCCGCTTGCGCTCATCCGCTCGATCACGGGCGTGAGCAGCGCGGGCGGGTCCTGCGCGCAGGACGCGATCTGCATGCGGCGCACGAGCTCCGGGACCTGCTCACCGCGCTCGTCGTTGACCGTGGTCACAGCCTGCAGGTAGTAGCCATAGAACATCTTGTTTTTGGCGGGGTGGTTGGTGTTGCGGTGCCCGAAGGCCGCATCGGGGTCCGTGCCGGCCCGTCCGGCGCGCCCGGCGTGGGGCTGCTCGCCCTGCTCGGGTTGTTGGTGCCTGCTGTCGTTGGCGGGTTTGGGGGGTGGGCGTGCCCAGGCCTCCAGGTCGGTCCAGTCGACGGCGTAGCTCGTGCTGGCGGGTTGGCCCAGCACTTGGACGCTCGCCTCAAGCAGCGCGTCCAGAACGCCTGAGAGCTGCTCGGATGGGGCGCCGTCAGGCTTCTCCTTGGAGAGCGCGCACACGATCTGTCGCCACGTGTATTCGAGTTGGCGGTAGCTCAACCGGTGCGGGCCGTGCTCCCATTGGGTGATCACGGCGAGCCGGTGCTGGTCTGCCTGGGGTAGGCCGGTCAGGGTCGCGAGAACGTTGGTGAGCAGCGCGTCATGACCGGCGAGCATCGTCAACACCATGCCGGTCAGCAGCGTCCTGGCGGTCAGCTGCCGGGGGCGGACCCCGATCGGCAATAGCGCTTCGATTCGCCCGGCCACGCCGGAGGTGTCGATGATCGCCTCCACGCGCGCGAGCTCTGCGGCGGTGTCGTTCACGCGCTGTCTCCCAGCCGGGCGATCAGCTCGCCGTCTGAGACGGCGGGGAGCTCGGCGGCGAGATCCAGCAGTCGCTGTGAGTGGGTGATCCCGGCGGCCTGCATGAGCACCCCCAGCCCGATCTGTGAGGCGCACGCTGATAGCCAGGTCACGCGCAGCCGACCGGCCTGCAGCCTCGGCAGCGAGCTGTCGGCGCACAGCACCCGGACGAGCCTGTCGGTGGTGTTGCGCCCGCTCGGTGAAGCGCCGCCGAGGATGAACCGTCCGCCCGCCAGCCCGGCAGCCGATAGCAGCGGCTGCTGGTAGCGGGCAAGGACCGGCACCCTTCGCGCGCGGGCGCCCGACACCAAGACGATGACCCCGCCCGCACGCTCGGTCACGTCGCTGCCCCGGAGGTGCAGAAGCTCTGAGCCGGTCACCCCCGCCCCGGCGCCCAGACACACAAGCGCCGTGGCGCGCATCCGCCTGGACACGGTCGATTGCGCTGCCGCGAGCCGCGGGAACCCGTCGATCTCCACGTCGGTGTAGGGCTGCCTGGCGTGCTCGCGCCCCAGCGGCAACGGCCCGGGCTGCGGGAACGGCTCAAGCGCGCGTGCGAGCGCCCGCAGATTCGTGCGCAACGTCCGCCGCGTCGCCGGCGAGAACCCCTGGCAGCCCTCCAGCACGAACCGCTCGACCGTCGAGTCCGCGAACAGCACCCCGCCCTCGAGCTCTGCCCCGGTCTGCTCACAGAACCGCACAAGCCGCGAGCACGCGAACAGAAACGCCTTCGCGCGCCCCGGTGTCCGCGGCCCCGCCACAGCGACCAGCTCACGCACCAGCACCGCCGCCGCGGGCGACAGCGAACGCGGAGCATAAGCGGCGATCACCGCCCGAACCCCCGGGCCCGGACCCTCCACACTCATCGGCAAGTACTTATACTTACCGGCACGGACGTGACGACAAACACCTCTGCCAGACTCCCCCCTGATGACCCCCAGCACCGCACCCGACGAGATCGCCCAGATCGCATCCGAGCTCGCGCAGCTGGCCGCCTCAGGCCAGATCCTGCCCGGCTCGATCTGCCAGCTACACACCCGCTGCGGACGCCCAGGCTGCGCCTGCCAAGCCGACCCACCCCGCCCCCACGGCCCCTACTGGCAATGGACCCGCAAAGTCGCCGGCAAAACCGTCACCCG
>WQWK01000373.1 GCA_009785395.1 Conexibacteraceae bacterium | reverse complement strand
GTCGCCTGCTGGGACGTCCTCGGACGCAGCGTCGGCCTGCCCGTGTGCACGCTGCTCGGCGGCCGGCGAAGTCAGGACTTCCCGCTGTATGTCGCGATCCCGCTGGCGTCCTCGCGGGCGATGACGGAGTTCGCCGTCGCCGCCGTGCAGGGCGGGATCGCCGGCCTCCAGCTCAAGCTCGGCAGCGATCCGGTCGCGGACGCGAACCGTGTCCGCGCCGTCCGCGACGCCGTCGGCGATGCGGTCCTGCTGGTCGCGGATGCCAACGGGGGCTGGCGGCGCCATGATGCGCTGATGGCCGCCCGGCTGCTGAGCGACGTCACCAACGTGGTGCTCGAGCAGCCGTGCGCGACCCTGTCCGAGTGCGTCGAGATCCGCCGCCGGGTGTCGGTGCCGATGTCGCTCGACGAGGTGATCGTCGACGTGCCGTCGCTCGCGCACGCATCCGCACTGGGCGCGATGGAGTCGATCAACCTGAAGGTCGGGCGCGTCGGAGGGCTTTCACGGGCTCGCGTGATCCGCGACCTCGCCGACGCGCTGGGACTCCGGGCGACGATCGAGGACACCTGGGGTGGTGACGTCGTCACCGCCACCGTCAGCCATCTCGCGGCGAGCACGGCGCCCGAGGCGCTCGTGCATGCGTCGTTCATGAACGACTGGGTAAGCGACCACGTTGCCGGCCGCCGGCCGCGCTCAGAGCACGGGCGGGGCCGGGCGCCCGACGCCCCCGGACTCGGCATCGAGGTGGACGTCGAGGCGCTGGGGGCACCGCTGCAGAGGGTCGGGGCGCGATGACCGTGACGCTGCCGACGACGGAGGAGATCGAGCGCGAGACCCTGAGCCTCGGTCGCCGGCTGTGGCAGCACCAGCGCCGGCACCGCCGGGTGGGGCGGAGATCCGAGGACCGAGCGATGGCCGCGATGACCGCGGAGCCCGGGCTGCGAGCCGCGGTGTTCCGGCTCGTGGATGTCGCGCCGGCATGCGATGGCGGCGGCGAGCTCGCGGAACATCTGGGCGCCTACCTCGACGAGATCCGCGAGCCGTCGGGACTGGTCGCACGCTCCCGGCGGATGCTGCACGGTCGCCTCGGCTCCGTTGCCGGCGGCCGCGCCGCCGGTACCGCGGTCAGGGCGATCGCCGACCGGTTCATCGTCGGCGAGTCGGTCGGCAGCGCTGTGCCCGTGCTCGCGGGCCTGTGGGCGGACGGGACCGCCAGCACCGTCGACCTGCTCGGCGAGGCGACGGTCACACCGGCCGAGGGCGATGCCTACGCGGAGCGCTGCCTCGACGCGCTGCGAACGCTGCACGCTGCTGTCGAGCAGTGGCCCGCGCGGCCACTGCTCGAGCACGACGCCGCCGGTGCGCTGCCGCGCGTGAACCTGTCCGTGAAGGTGACGGCGCTGACTCCGCTGGTGCGCCCGCAGGCGCCCGAGCGGGCCCGCGACGACGCCGGCCGGCGTTTGCTGGAACTGCTGCGCGCGGCCCGTCTGCTGGGCGCACACCTGCACATCGACATGGAGTCGTTCGACTCGCACGAGCTGATCCTCGAACTGGCGCTGGAGCTGCTCTCGCGCGAGGAGTTCGCGGACGGGCCCTCGGCCGGGATCGTCCTGCAGGCGTATCTGCGTGACAGCGAGGAGACGCTTGCGCGGGTGCTCGACTGGGCCGCGGGCGTCAGGCGCTCGGTGCCGTTGACCGTGCGGCTGGTCAAGGGCGCCTACTGGGACCACGAGATGATCGAGGCAACCCAGCGCGGCTGGGAGGCGCCGGTCTGGACCGACAAGCGCGAGAGCGACCGCTGCTTCGAACGGCTGACGCGGGCACTGATCGATGCGTTCCCGCTGGTGCGTCCCGCGATCGCGTCGCACAACCTGCGGTCGGTAGCGCATGCGGTCGCCTACGCGCGGGCACGCGGGCTCGGCCAGGCGGACGTCGAGCTGCAGGTGTTGCGCGGGCTCGGCGACGAGCTCCAGCGGGCGCTCGCCGCCGAGGGACTGCGCTGCCGGACGTACTGCCCGGTCGGCGACCTGGTCGCCGGGATGGCGTACCTCGTACGGCGGCTGCTCGAGAACACCTCCAACGCCTCGTTTCTGACGAGCAGCGCCGCCGGCGTCGAGCTCGATGAGCTGCTGAGATGCCCGTGATCACCTTCCAGGCGGTCGACTCGCACACCGAGGGGATGCCGACCCGCGTGATCACCGACGGCGTCGGTGTCCTCGCGGGCGAGACGATGCTGGAGCGCAAGCTCAGCTTCGAGCGCGACCGGGATGGGATCCGGCTGCTGCTGATGCGCGAGCCCAGGGGCCACGGAGCCATGTCCGGCGCGATCCTGCAGCCGCCGTGTCGTCCGGAGGCCGATTGGGGGGTCGTGTTCATCGAGGTGAGCGGCTGCCTGCCGATGTGCGGCCACGGCACGATCGGCGTCGCCACCGTGCTGGTCGAGGAGCGGCTGGTGGAGGTGACCGAGCCGGAGACCGTGGTGACCCTCGACGTTCCCGCGGGGCTGGTCCGGGCGCGCGTCGCGGTCAAGGACGGCCGGGCGACGCGGGTCACGCTCGAGAATGTCCCCGCATATGTCGTCGGGCTCGACGGCGAGGTCGGCGGGATCCGGTATGACATGGCGTTCGGCGGCAACTTCTACGCGATCGCCGAGGCGGCGCAGGTTGGGCTCGGGGTCATCCCCGAACAGGCCCCCGAGCTGATCGCCGCCGGGCTTGAGCTGATGCGGTCGGTGCCGCTGCCGGTGCACCCGGAGGATCCGGCGATCC
>WQWK01000372.1 GCA_009785395.1 Conexibacteraceae bacterium | reverse complement strand
CGCGGCCGGGGTCTCCGCCCCAGCCTGGCCATGCGACAGGGCGGCCCTGATCTGCGTCTCGAGTTGCGCGAGCGTCGGCCAGCCCGCGGTGTAGACCTCCTGGTACCAGACGATCTCACCGGCGGCGTTGGTCAGCACGAACCATGGCTCGCCCTGGACCCCGTAACCGTCGGCGATCCGGCCGGTCTGATCGATGCCGACCGGGTACGAAAGCGGCGCGGACAGGCCGTGAATGAAGGCCGGCAGTGCGCCGGACGACGGCTCGACGCTGCCCTCGTCGACCGCGACGAGCGGGGGCAGCTTCAGCCTGTGCGCCTGCGCCGCATAGCCGTTCAGGGAGTCGAGCCAGGAGCCGATCGGCGTGGTCTGCGCGTCCCAGGTGGCGAAGAACAGGTACAGCCGCGCGGCGCCGCGGCCGATCCGCACGCCTCCCCCGCCGAGCTTCGGCAGCGACATCGGACGGCTCGGCGAGATCCCGCGGATCTGCGCGTAGGAGTAGTGGGTGGCAACGTGGGGTCTTCCCGGCAGCAGCGCCGAGACGTCGTGCGCGATCAGCTGCCCGGCCTGCGCGATCGCCGCATACGACGGGTAGGTGGTGAAGACGTCGCGCAGCCGCCCCTTGGAGTCGATGATGTAGGTGGCCGCGACGTGCTCGATGTCGTTGCTGCCGTCCTGCATCAGCGCCTTCTCGTTGACGTGGTAGGCGGTCCAGACGCGCTCAAGCTGCGGCAGCGGCCCACTCGTGGTCAGGAAGTGCCACTGGCCCGCGAGGCCGTGCTGCTCGGTGTAGTTGAGCACGTCCTCAACCTGCGTCGACTTCCAGTTCGCGTTGACCCCGAGCAGCTGCACGTCCTTGCCGGCCTTGCCGAGCGAGGCCTTGGCGTCGAGCATCGCCTGCGTCGTCAGCGGGCAGATCGTCTGACACTCGTCATCGACGAACGAGAGCACGACGACCTTGCCGCGGTACTGCGCGAGGCTCACGCGATGCCCGCTCTCGTCCACCAGCGTGAATCCGGGCGCAGGCGCACCGGGAAGCGCCGTCCCGGGATCGAGTTCGGCATTGGTGCCGAGCGTGCCGCCCCGGGCGCTCGCCGGTCCCGACTGCGACTGGTTGACGACCAGCGCGACCGCGATCACGGCCAGCAGCCCGACCGGCACGAGCATCATCGGCCGCAACCGCAGGCGGGCTCCGCTGAGCCGCCCGAAGCGCACGCCCAGATACCCGACAATCACGACGATCACGATGATCGCCAGCACCAGGCCCAGCGAGCCCGACGAGCCCGACCCACCGCCGTGGGTTGCGTGCGATGTTACGGGCGCCGGCCCGCTGGGAGGCGCCTTCACCGGTGTCGGAGTGGGCGTCGCACCATGCGAGAGCGCCCCGGCACCGACCCCGCCCGCAGCCTCGATCTTGAGCACCGCCGTACGCACGGCCGCGACCAGCGACGCGGCGCTGTCGGAGGCGGGCCGCTGTCCGGCGAGTGCGGCATGCAGCCTGGCGGCCCCGGACGGGTTGGCCTTCCAGTAGACGCCGTAACCGTTGGGCATGACGATCAGCAGGCGGCCGCGGTACGTCAGCGACAGCTCCGTCCCGAGGTAGCTCGCGTAGGTCTGCGGTTGCAGCCACAGCGACGTGACCGTTCCGAGGTCGTCCTGGTGGGCGATGATCGCCACCCGCACAGGCGCCCCCGCGGCGGTTGTCGCGTCGAGCAGCTTGCCGAGCTGCAGCTGCTGCGGCGCGCTGAGGTTGGCGTCCCAGGAAGCGAACAGGTTCTGATCGAGCAACACGTCGCTGCCCGGATCGCCGTCGCCAAGCGCCGCGGCCGGGAGCATCAGCAGCCCCCCGAGCAGCACAAGTAGCACGACCAACCGTCTCATCAAGGCCGCCAAGTCTACGGGCGCAAGATTAAAACCGGAAAACGGTCCGCTAAAGCCCGCGCCACGTCGGGCCGAGCCACCACCTCCGAGCATTACCTCGCAGGTAATCGACCGCGAGCACGCCCGATGCGACCTTGCCTGCATGACAACCATCACCTCGCCGGTCACCCGCTCGCGAGAGCGTGACCGTCTCCTCCACTGGGCGCCGCTCGCGGTCGTCCTCACCGGCGTGTTCATGGCGGTGCTCGACTTCTTCATCGTCAACGTCGCGCTGCCGCAGATGCAGCGCTCGCTCCACGCCTCGGCAAGCTCGATCGAGTGGGTCGCGGCCGGCTACGCGCTCACCACCGCGGTGCTGCTGATCGCCAGCGGCCGGCTCGGCGACCGCTACGGCCGCCGCCGCATCTTCTCGATCGGCCTCGCCGTGTTCACGCTCGGCTCGGCCGCCTGCGGTGTCGCGCCCAACACCGAGATCCTGATCGCCGGCCGCCTCGCCCAGGGCGTCGGCGGGGCGCTGATCGCGACCAACGTCCTGGCGCTGCTCGGCGTCCTCTACGAGGGCGCGGACCGCGCCCGGGCGATGGCCGCCTACGCGACCGTGATGGGCTTCGCCGCCGTCGGCGGGCAGCTGATCGGCGGCGCGCTCGTGCAGCTCGACCCCCTGGGCCTCAGCTGGCGCAGCTGCTTCTTGATCAACCTGCCGATCGGCGCCGCCGGCCTGCTCGCGGCTCGGCGCCTGGTTCCGGAGTCGCGCGGCGTCGGGATCGCCAGCCTCGACCTGCCCGGCATCGCGCTGACCACCGCCACGCTGACGGCGCTCGTGCTGCCGCTCGTCGAGGGACGTCAGCTCGGCTGGCCGGCCTGGACCTGGATCTCACTGGCCGCATCGGT
>WQWK01000371.1 GCA_009785395.1 Conexibacteraceae bacterium | reverse complement strand
TGGCGGCGCTGGCGGTGGGCGGGCGTATGAGCCGGGGGTCGCCCCCGGCCCTCGATCGGCTGGCATGCGCGGGCTCGCGTGGTCGCGTGCTGCCGGTGTCGCCGGGCCCGAGCCGGAGGCCGAGCGTGACGGTCGTCGTGCCCTGTTACAACTACGGCCACTTCCTGCCTCGGTGTGTCCAGGCGATCCTCGAGCAGCCCGGAGTCGAGTCTGAGGTTCTGATCGTCGACGACGCTTCGACCGACGGCAGCGACCTCGTCGCCGACCGGATCGCGGCGGAGCAGAACGAGCGCGTGCGGGTCATCCACCACGCGCGCAACAGAGGCCACATCGCGACCTACAACGACGGTCTCGCCGAGGCCACCGGCGACTACGTGGTGCTGCTGTCGGCAGACGATCTACTGACGCCCGGGGCGCTTGCGCGGGCGACGGCGCTGATGGAGGCGCACCCCTCCGTGGGCTTCGTCTACGGACATCCGGTGCGTTTCGGCGAGACGGTCCCGGCGAGCGGCCGGACCGAGGCGACGCACTGGACGATCTGGCCCGGGGAAGACTGGATCACGGCCCGCTTCAGCCGCGGGCGCAACTGCATCCTGTCGCCGGAGGTCGTGATGCGGACCCGCGTGCAGCAGCTGATCGGCGGCTACAACCCCGAGCTCCCCCACACCGGCGACCTGGAGATGTGGGTGCGGGCGGCCAGGGTCGCCGGCGTGGGGTTTGTCGGCGGCGCCGACCAGGCCTGGTACCGGGAACACACGGCGAACATGCACAAGACGGCGTTCGAAGCAGGCGAACTGTCCGGCATCGCGGTCGACCTCCGGCAGCGGGCGCGGACCTTCGAGCTGCTGGCCGCGAACGTGATCGACGACCGTGAGGATGCCGAGCTGTTGCTGACGGCGGCCCGGCGGGCGATCGCGATCGAGGCGCTCCGACTGTCGGTTCGCCCGTTCTACTGGGGGATCGCCGACCGCTGGCCGGTGGACGAATTGGCGGCGCTCGCGCTCGAGGTGTACCCGGACGCGCGGTGCCTGCCGCTGTGGGCGGCGCTGTCGCTGCACCGCCGAATCGGCAGCCGGGGTCGGCGCCGGCGCGATCCCGTGTCGATCGGCCACGAGCTCGGCGTCCGCGCCAGGCTGAGCGCTCGCGAGTGGCGGTGGGCGCGTGCCGGGATCTGAGGCGCCGGGCGTGCCGGGCGTGCCGGACGTGCTGGACGTGCCGGGGGCCGGGGCTGAGGCGACTGGCGGCGAGGCACACCGGTCGCTGCGCGGCATGGTCCGCAAGGGCGTCGCCTGGACCAGCCTCGACGTCGCCGTCAATCGCACCGGCGGCTTCCTGATGGGCCTGATCGTTGCGCGGGTGCTGGCGCCACGCGATTTCGGGATCTACGCGGTCGCGCTGGTGGTCCACACGATCCTGATCAACATCAGCGACCTCGGCCTCGGAACGGCGCTGATCATCGGTGACGAGGACGAGCTCGCGGCGAACGCGCCGACCGTCACCACGATCGCGATGATCAGCGGAGTCGTGCTCGGCCTGCTGATGGCGCTGCCGGCAGGTGAGTTCGCGCGGCTCCTCGGGGCTCCGCGGGCAGCCGACACGATCCGGGTGATGGCGCTGACACTGCCGCTCGCGGGGCTCGTGGCGGTGCCCAGCGCGTTGCTGCGTCGTGCATTCCGGATGGACCGGATGTTCGTCGCCGACACCGCGAACACGGTCGTCGGTGGCGTCGTCGCGATTGGCTTGGCGCTCGCCGGCCTGGGCCCGGTCGCGCTCGCGCTGTCGTTCGTCGCCGGACAGCTGGTGACGACCGTGCTGGTGTTCGTCTACTCGCCCGCCCGCTACGGGCCGGGATGGAACCGCCGCCGCGCCCGCAAGCTGCTCCGGTTCGGGATGCCGCTCGTCGGCGCCAACATCGTCGGTCTGTCGATCCAGAACGTCGACTACATCATCGTCGGACGGCTGCTCGGGGCGGTCCCGCTGGGCCTGTACATGCTCGCGTTCAACATGTCAGGCTGGCCGCAGAACGTGTTCAGCGCGGTGATCCGCAGCGTCTCGTTCCCCGCGTTCGCGCGGATGCGGGAGGACTCGCGGGACATGCCCAGGGAGTTCATCAACGCACTGCGGATGGTCTCGCGGCTGACGTTGCCGGTGTGCCTGTTCCTCGGCGCCCTGTCACATCCGCTGATCGTCTTCGTGTATGGCCCGAAATGGGCGGCTGCGTCGCACGCCCTGGTGGGGCTGTCGATCCTCGCGGCCGGGCGAACGATCATGGAGCTGTTCAGCGACTTCCTCGTATCGCTCGAGCGCACGCGGACGCTGTTCGTGATCCAGATCGTCTGGTTCGTGCCGCTGACGGCCGCGCTGCTCGTGCTCGTCCCGCGGCTGGGCATCACCGGCGCCGGGATCGCGCACGCGACCGTGGCGGACCTGATCGTGGTCCCGACCTTCGTCTACTGCGTGTACCTGGTGGGAGTGCGGCCGGCAATGGTCGCGCGTACGCTGCTGCCGGCGATCGCATGGACGACGCTGACGGCAGCGATCGCCTGGCTGATCGCCTCGCGCGTCCATGTGCCCGCGATCGCCGTCGCCGCCGGCGGCTCGGTCGGTCTCGGGATCTACCTGATCCCGTACCTGAGGGAGCTGCGGCGGGCGCTGGCGGGCCGAGCCCTGCGGATCCGTCGCCGCCGGCAGCACGCGCCCGCGGTGGAGCCAGCCTAGGGACTACGCGCCGTAGATCTCGCTCTCGACCGCGGCGAGGAACGCGCGCTGAGCGGGGCGCCAGGC
>WQWK01000370.1 GCA_009785395.1 Conexibacteraceae bacterium | reverse complement strand
ATCAGCGCGCGCGCTATCTCCAAGTCCTTTGGCGATGTGCGCGCGCTGATCGAAGTCGACCTCGATGTCGCGCGCGGGACCGTCCTCGGCCTGCTCGGCCCGAATGGAGCCGGCAAGACCACGCTGGTGCGAATCCTGGCCACGCTGCTGCGACCGGACTCCGGGTCCGCTCAGGTCGCCGGGCTCGATGTTCTGGGTCAGCCTGCGAGGTTGCGCGAGCGGATCGGGCTGGCGGGCCAGTATGCCGCCGTCGATGAGAACCTCACCGGGCTCGAGAACCTGACGATGGTGGGGCGGCTGTATGGCGCGGGGCGCGCTGCCGCCACCGCTCGCGGCAGGGAGCTACTCGAACAGTTCGACCTGGTGGACGCCGCCAACCGGCCGGTGAAGACCTACTCGGGCGGCATGCGCAGACGCTTGGACCTGGCCGCCGCCCTGGTCGCGAAGCCCCCCGTCCTGTTCCTGGACGAGCCGACAACTGGACTCGATCCGCGCAGCCGCCTGGACCTGTGGGAGGTGATCGAGACGCTTGTCAGCGAGGGGGCGACCGTGCTGCTCACCACCCAGTACCTGGATGAGGCCGACCGGCTCGCGGACCGGATCGCGGTGATCGACCACGGCCAGGTGATCGCCGAGGGGACCTCCGACGAGCTCAAGGATCGAGTCGGCGGGGAGCGCCTCGAGGTGCACCTCGAGGACTCCTCGCAAGCGGAGGCCGCGGTGCGCGCGCTGGCGCCGATGTGCGGCGACGAGCCGGCGGTGTACGACGGGCTGGTCCGGATTGGGGTCACGCGGCGCAGCGGGACGATTATTGAGGCGGTCCGCCGGCTTGACGAGGCGGGCGTCGGCGTCGATGACATCGCGCTCAGGCGCCCGACGCTCGACGATGTGTTCCTGGCGCTGACCGGGCACGCGGCGGAGGAGGAGAGCTCGGAATGAGACGCCTGCTGTCAGACACGCTGGTGGTGACCGAGCGCAACCTGATCCGGCTTCCGCGGGCGCCCGAGCTGCTGCTCGCGTTCACGGTCCAGCCGATCATGTTCGTGCTGCTGTTCCGGTATGTGTTCGGCGGCGCGATCCAGGTGCCGGGGGGCTCCTATGCCGAGTTCCTGATCCCGGGGATCGTGATCCAGAACATCGCCTTTGGCGGATTCGTCACGGCGCTCGGGCTCAACGAGGACATGCACAAGGGTCTGATCGACCGCTTCCGCTCGCTGCCGATGGCGCGCGCCGCCGTCCTGGCGGGCCGGACGTCCGCGGACGTGGTCACGAACGCGCTGTCGATGGCGATCCTGATCGCGACCGGGCTGATCATCGGGTTTTCGTTCCAGACGAGTGCGCTGCACGTGATCGTCGGGCTGGTGCTGGCGCTGACGTTCGGCTACGCGTTCTCCTGGGTGTTCGCGTACCTGGGCCTGCTTGTCAAGACGCCTGAAGCGGCCAACTCGGTCGGCTTCATCGCGGTCTTCCCGCTGACGTTCATCTCCTCGGCGTTCGTTCCGGGGCAGACGCTGCCGACCCCGCTGCGGCAGTTCGCCGATGTCAACCCGTTCACGATCGTCGTCAACGAGCTGCGCTGGCTGTGGACCGGCCAGCCGTCCTCCGACCAGCTGTGGCAGGCGTTCGCCTGGGTCGTATTCATCCTCGTGGTGTTCTCGCCGCTCGCCGTGCAGCGTTACCGCCAGGCCGCCAGCCGGTAGCGCTCCAACCTGCCGTCTACGCGATGTGTCCGATCAGGTCGATCAGGTCGTCCTTGCGATATCCCTCTCGTCGCGCGAGTTCGACCAGCTCGTGAGCCTTGGCGAGCACGGCGCTCTTGGGAGCCGCGTCGCCGGCGACGTGGATACCGCGACCGCGGCGGAACTCCAGGAGGCCCTCGTCGCGGAGCAGTCGCAACGCCCGCAGCACGGTGTTGGTGTTCACCCCCAGGACCGCGGCGAGGTCGCGGGCCGGGGGCAGTCGCTCACCGGGGCCGGCCGCTCAATCGGCGATCGCCCGGCGGATCTCGGCGGCGACCTGATCGTGGAGCAGAGCGGGATCTGAACGATCCACGTTGACTTCGAGCATCGTGCTAGTTACGCTAGCACCAATGATTGTCACACGCTGTCCAGATACGACATGAGCCTGCTCGCTCCCGAGCGACCGGCAGCGGAGCCGCTGGAAGCCGAGCTCCTGATCCGGGAGGCCCGGCGGCGCCAGCGCCGGCGGCAGCTCGCGGTGACCGGGCTGGTGCTCGCCGTATTGGGCGGCGTCGCGATCGCCGCCAGGGCGGGACTGGCGTCGCCGCGCCGGACGCCGCTGCTCTCGCGCCCCTATCAGGTGCCATCGGTTGCGTCTGGCCACGGGTTGATCCTGCATATCGACTGGACGACGACCCAGATCGGACCTGGCCATCCGAACTGGGTCTACGAGCAGGAGGTCTATGAAGAGACCTCCCCGCCGTACCTCGAGCGGACCATCTCCAAGAGCGTTCTCGGAACACCGCCGGGCACCGAAGGCACCCTCGGCATGGGGTCCGGTGAGCAGACCTACGACCCATCGAACAACACCATCTACGCCCCGCCGACGCCGGCGCCGCCGCCCGGGGTACGCACCATGACGCGAGCGCAATTGGCCCAGATGTTCAAGCAGGCGTTGGACACGTCTCAGTACAACGTCGCACACCTGCGGGCACAGCGCGCCGCTGGCGAAGCCCAGGATGCCGGCCCGGCCACGGTCGACGGCCGGCCCGCGATCAAGATCACGTTCACCGGCAGCGACGAGATCGACTACGTCGCAGCTGGAAGCTACT
>WQWK01000369.1 GCA_009785395.1 Conexibacteraceae bacterium | reverse complement strand
CTGAAACCGCCTGCCGGCAGGACCTCGCTACCCAGCCGCCCGCCGACCAGCGACACCCGCTCGGAGAGCCCGACCAGGCCCATGCCCGCACCCACATGTTCGGCAGCGGCGGCGTCAACCTCACCGGCATCGGCGTGCCCAACCCTCGGCTGGTTCACCACGCGGAGCCGGATCCCCACCGACCGATCCCCCTCGATCGCGATCGTGACCGCCTGACCCGGCGCGTGCTTGCGCGCGTTCGTGAGCGCCTCCTGGACGACCCGGTAGACCGTGCGCCCGAGGATCGGCGGCAACGGTTCTGCGGACAGCCGGTTGCTCAGCGTCACGTCCATCCCGACGGCGCGCGATTCGTCGATCAGCCTGGTCAGGTCGGCGATCGTCGGCTGCGGCGGCTCTGCGTCCTCGGCCTCGGCCTCGGCTCGCAGCACGCCGATCACCCCGCGAAGTTCCTCCTGCGCCTCCCGTGCGCTCTCGCGAATTACAGCCGCCGCACGGGCGATCTCCCCAGGCGAGGCGTCAGGGTTGAACTCAAGCGCTCCAGCGTGGACGCTGAGCAGCGAGATCCGGTGCGCGAGCACGTCGTGCATCTCGCGCGCGATCCGAGCTCGCTCGGCAAGCTGTGCTTCGCGCGCCCGCAGTTGCTGCTCGTCCTCGGCTCGAAGCGCCCGCTCCTGTAACGAGAGCAGCAGCTCCCGCCTGGCCCGCACATAGAGGCCGAAGCCAACCACCGCGACCGACATCACCAGCCAGAACGACAGACCTGCAGTGGGGAAACGGCCTTCGCTGTAGATGGCCGCGTTGCTGACGGCGGCCACGACGGACAGCAGTGCCAGTTGCAGCGTGCGTCGCGGTGGGCAGTGCACCGCGACCGTGAACAGCGCGACCACCCCGGCGCCGACGCTGGCGCCGCTGAACGCCGAAAACCCGACCGCGAGCCAGCCAACCGCGAGTGGATGCCGGCGCCGCACCCACAGCGCCAGGCAGGGCGCGATCCCGGCCAGCGCATCGATCGCTACCAGCGGCTCGCCAAAATGGCGCTGGTGGTTCGCGACGAACGCTGCGCCGACGAACAACGCGAAGCAGAACAGCATGACGTCCACGAGCCAGTCGCGCAGCGAGCGCGACGGCTTCGCACCGCCGACGGCATCACGCTCCGCATACACGGCCGCGACCGTCGCCGGCAGCAGCCACCGCTGCCAGCGTGGTATCCCGGCGTCGGGTGTGGCCGACAGGGTCACAGCCTGCACGGTAGGACGAAAGGTCCTGTAGCGCCACCAACTTAAGTTGATCGGGGTGTTACGAAAGGCGGTCTAGCGGGACCGCCTTTCGACCCAGCGATTGCCGCCGTTCGGCCGTAGCGGCGAGCGGTCCGGCGCCGCGATGCTGCTGCACATGATCGAAGCCACCTCACTCACCAAGCAGTACGACGGTCGCGCTGCCGTTCGCGATGTGTCGTTTCGATGTGAGCCCGGGACCGTCACCGGCTTCCTCGGGCCCAACGGCGCTGGCAAGTCAACGACCCTGAAGATGCTGTGCGGACTGGCACAACCGAGCGGCGGCAACGCGTCGGTGCTCGGAGTGCCGTTCACCGAACTTCCCAACCCCGGCCGCCGTGTCGGCGTGCTGATCGATGCCTCCGCCCAGCACAGCGGTCGCCGCGGCGTCGAGGTCCTGGCGACCTCGGCGCAGCTAATGGGAGTTGACCGCCGCCGTGTCGGTCAGATGCTGGACGTCGTCGGGCTCGACGAAGCGGCCGCGCGCAAGCGCGTCGGCCAGTACTCCCTGGGCATGCGCCAGCGCCTTGGCCTGGCCAACGCGCTGCTCGGCGACCCCGAGGTCCTGATCCTCGACGAGCCCGCGAACGGCCTCGACCCCGAGGGGATACGGTGGATCCGTCAGCTGCTCGCGGACTTCGCCGATCGTGGCGGCACGGTGCTGCTGTCCTCGCATCTCCTGCACGAGGTGCAGCTCATCGCCGATCGCCTGCTGGTGATCGCGCGGGGTGAGATCGTCGCCCAGGGGACGCCGAGCGAGTTGCTCGGCGGCGGCCCCCGGACGATCGTCCGCGCGGCCGGCGACGCGATCGCCGGCCGGTTGCTGCGCCGGACGCTCGCCGCCGCCTCGATCTCGGTCAGCGACGGCGCCGACGGAGCCCTCCTGACCGACGCCGGTCCCGAGGAGGTCGGCATCGCCGCCCTGCACGGCAGCGTCGCTCTGGCCGAGCTCCGTCCCGCCACCGATGACTCGAGCCTCGAGCACGTGTTCTTCCAGCTCACCAACGGCAGTGCGCCGTCCGGGTCAGACAACCACTCAGATTCCAGTGTCAAGTTCGAGGAGGTTCTCCAATGAGTGCCACAGCGTCGATTGCGCCCAGGGGCGTAATCCCGTCCACGGTTGCCAGCAAGGATCACCGTCCCGGGCTGGGACGGCTGATCGCAGTCGAGCTGCGCAAGATGGTCAACACGCGCTCGGGCTTCTGGGTGCCGATCGCCGTCGCCCTGATCACCCTGGCGGTCGCGATCGTCGCCTCGGTCAACCACAGCGGCCATGATGCGACCTTCGCGAGCGTGCTGCACGCAACCACGCAACCGGCGGCGTTCCTGCTGCCGGTGATGGGCGTGCTGCTGATCTGCGGCGAGTGGTCGCAGCGCACGACGTTGACGACCTTCACGCTGGTGCCCAGCCGCTGGCGCGTCGTCGGCGCCAAGCTCGGCGCGAGCCTGATCGTCGCCACGATCGCTGCGGCGGTCTGCCTGCTGCTCACGGTCGTGTCCGCGACTGCACTCGGCCACGCTCCCG
>WQWK01000368.1 GCA_009785395.1 Conexibacteraceae bacterium | reverse complement strand
TACCTGGCGCTGAGCGCGATCATCGCTGCCGGCCTGCACGGCGTCGACCACGGCCTCGCGCTCGAGCCGGAGTTCCGGGGCAACGCCTACCTCGCCTTCGACAGGCCGCGACTGCCCGGAACGCTCCAGGCCGCCCGCGACCTGTTCGCCGACAGCTCGGTGGCGGCCGACGCCTTCGGCACCGAGGTGGTCGCCCACTACGGCAACGCCGCCGATGTCGAGCTCGCCGCGTTCGGATCGGCGGTCACCGACTGGGAGCGGGTGCGGGGGTTCGAGCGATTGTGACGGCGACCGGTAGACCCGGGGCGCCGACGGGTCCGCCGCCGGACGCTGCCTCGCTCGAGTCCGCCGTCTCGCTGGACACGGTGTTCGCGCCCGTCCGCTCGCTGACTGCCTTCGAGGAAACGGTCGACCGGCTCGGCACCGCGATCCGGCTCGGACTGCTGCCGCCGGGCACACGGCTGCCGGCCGAGCGGGAGCTCTGCACCAAGCTCGGGATCGCGCGCTCCACGCTGCGCCAGGCGTTGACCGCGCTCGCTGAGAGCGGTCACCTGCGGGCGGTGCGGGGTCGCGGCGGCGGGACGTTCGTCGCTGATCCGCTGCCGCCGGCCCAACCACCACCACCGGAGGTGCTGAGCGCATGGCGCGAGACGTGCGATCAGCGGATGGCCGTCGAGGTTGGGGTGGCGACGCTCGCGGCCGAGCGGGCACCGCGCGCGACGGTGGACGCGCTCGAGGCGCTGGCTGCCAGGCTCGACGACCTGGTCGACGACTTCGCCGCCTACCGGCAGGTCGATGTCCGGCTGCACGTCGGTCTCGCCGAGGCGACCGGGAGCGGCCGCCTGGTCACCGAGATGACCGAGGTTCAGGGCGAGATGACCGGGCTGATCGCGCTGATCGCTCATCCACGCGAGGTGCTGCTGTCGTCAAACCTGCAGCACCATCGAATCCTCGCGGCGATTCGCCGGCACGATCGGGGGGCGGCCGCCGCCGAGATGGTCGAGCACCTGCGCGGCACCGAGTACGTCCTGGCGGGACTTCTGCCTGGGGCAGCGGGGCCGTCCGCAACGCATTGACCGGACCCCTCGGGCCATCTGGACGGGGCCGTTGGTCCACCTGGATGAACTTCGTCGCGGCGCTTGACTTCGCCGCCTGGAGCGGAGAGCATGCGCGAGCTAAGGACGGAAGGTTGGACCTTTGTCACTTAGCGAAGGAGGACCAGTCGTGAAGGCCACCCTGGAGGGCGCATCATGACCACCGAGACCGGAACGCTCTCACGAGACGAGCAGGTGCTCGCGGAGCTTGGCTACAGACAGGAGCTGCGGCGAGGTTGGAGCGCTTTCTCCAACTTCGCCATCTCGTTCTCGATCATCTCGGTCCTCGCCGGCTGCTTCACGAGCTACGGCCAGGCGTTCCTCAACGGTGGGCCGGTCGCGATCTCAATCGGCTGGCCGGTGATCAGCTTGCTGGTCCTCTGCGTTGCCTTCTCGATGTCAGAGCTCGCCTCCGCCTACCCAACCGCCGGCGGGATCTACTACTGGGCATCAAAGCTCGGCGGACCCGGCTGGGGATGGTTCACGGGCTGGTTCAACCTGATCGGCCTGGTCGCGGTCGTCGCCTCGGTCGACTACGCGGCCGCCAGCTTCCTGCAGTACTTCCTGAGCCTCTACAACCTGAACTTCATCTTCAACTTCGGCTCCACCAACGTGCACTACATCGAGCATGTGGTGTTCGTCCTGTTCCTCGTGATCCTGGCGGTCCACGGCCTGATCAATGTCTTCTCCGGCCACCTGGTGTCGATCTTCAACAACATCTCGGTCTGGTGGCACGTGATCGGCGTTGCCGTGATCGTCGTCCTCCTCGCCGTCGTCCCGAGCCATCACGCCAGCCTCTCGTACGTGTTCACGACGCGGACCTTCGGTGCTTTTGGCCACGGCATGTACTGGTTCTACGTGCTGCCGCTCGGGTTCCTGCTGACGATGTACACGATCACCGGCTACGACGCCTCGGCCCACATCTCCGAGGAAACGCACGGCGCCGACGAGTCGGCCCCGAAGGGGGTCTGGCGCTCGGTCTTCTACTCGGCGGTGATCGGCTGGATCGTGCTGCTGGCGCTGACCTTCGCGGTCCAGCACGCCAACATCCCGAAGATCAGCGGCGCCAGCTTCCCGGCGCTGGCGATCATCACCACGGCGGTCGGGTCCGGCACCGCCAAGTTCATCATTCTGATCTCCACGGTCGGTCAGCTGTTCTGCGGGATGGCCTGCGTCACCAGTTGCTCGCGGATGACCTTCGCCTTCTCGCGAGACGGCGCCATCCCGGGCCACAGGCTGTGGCGGCGGCTCGGTTCCAACCGGACGCCGACCTACGCGGTCGCGTTCGCGGTCGTGGCGGCGGCGATCATCACGATCCCGGCCTACTTCCCCAACCGCGGTGGCTATCCGGTCGCGTTCTTCGCGGTCACCTCGATCACCGTGATCGGGCTCTACATCGCGTACACGATCCCGGTCTTCCTGCGCTGGCGGATGGGTGACGCGTTCCAGCCCGGCTCGTGGACGCTCGGCCGGAAGTACAAGTGGGTCAACCTGATCGCGGTGGTCTGGGTCGCCCTGTGCGTGGTCATCTTCTGCCTCCCGACGTCGCCGGAAGGCGTCTTCTTCAAGAGCGGCTTCAGCTGGAGCTCGGTGAACTACGCCCCGCTGGTTACGATCGGCGTGATGGTGGTCGTCACGACCTGGTACTTCGCGTCGGCCCGCAAGACCTTCAAGGGGCCGATCCGGACGGTCGATGACGGCATCTTTCACGAGCT
>WQWK01000367.1 GCA_009785395.1 Conexibacteraceae bacterium | reverse complement strand
TCAGCCCGCCAGGACCTCTTCCTGCACCGGCTCCGCCCAGAGCGTGTGGAAGCTGCCGTCCTTGTCGGTGCGCCGGTAGGTGTGGGCGCCGAAGTTGTCGCGCAGGCCCTGGATCAGCGAGGCCGGCAGGTGTTCGCGGCGCAGCGCGTCGAAGTACGCGAGCGAGGAGGCGAACGCCGGCGCCGGCACTCCCGCCGATGCCGCCAACGACACCACCCGGCGCCACGAGGCGACGCTCTCCCTGATGGCGGCCGCGAAGTACGGGGCGGCGAGCAGCGTCGGAAGCTCCGGCTGAGCGTCATAGGCCTCACGGATCCGGTCCAGGAAGCGGGCCCGGATGATGCATCCGCCGCGCCAGATCGTCGCCATCTGCCCGAGGTCGATCCCCCAGCCGTTCTCCTCCGAGGCGGTCCTGATCTGGTCGAAACCCTGGGCGTAGGCGACGATCTTCGAGGCGTACAGCGCCCGCCGCACGTCCTCGACAAAAACATCGGCGTCGACCTGCGGTGAACCGACGTCATCGCCGAACGTCTCCCGCACGACCTGCCGCTGCTCGACGTGCCCGGACAGCGAGCGCGCAAACGTCGCCTCGGCGATGCCGGTGACCGGAACGCCCAAATCCAAAGCGCTCTGCACCGTCCAGCGGCCGGTGCCCTTCTGCTCGGCCTGGTCCTGGATGATGTCGATGAACGGCCGGCCGGTCTCCGCGTCTCGGTGCGCGAGCACCTGGGTCGTGAGCTCGATCAGAAACGACTCGAGCTCGCCCTCGTTCCACTCACCGAAGATCTCCGCGAGCCGGTCCGGGGAGGCGCCCGTCACCGAACGCATCAGGTCATAGGCCTCGGCGATCAGCTGCATGTCCGCGTACTCGATGCCGTTGTGGACCATCTTCACGAAATGGCCCGCGGCGTCAGGCCCCACGTGCACGCAGCACGGCACACCGTCGACGTGCGCAGAGATCCGCTCGAAGATCGGCCCCAGCTTCTCGTAGGACGCAACCGTTCCGCCGGGCATGATGCTCGGGCCGTTCAGAGCGCCCTCCTCGCCGCCGGAGACCCCGGTGCCGACGAAGTTCAGCCCTCGCGCCCGCAGATCGCGCTCGCGCCGGGCGGTGTCGGCAAAGTGCGCATTGCCCGCATCGACGACGATGTCGCCCTCCTCCAGCAGGGGCACCAGCTCGTCGATCACCGCGTCGGTCGGCGCCCCGGCCTTGACCATGATGATGATCGCGCGCGGGCGCTCGAGGCTGTCGACGAACTCCTCAAGCGACGCCGAAGGGATGAAGTCGCCCTCAACACCGAACTCGCTGACGAGATCATCGACCCGGCTTTGCGTTCGGTTATGGAGCGCGACGGTGTACCCGTTGCGCGCCAGATTTCTGGCAAGGTTGCGTCCCATCGTCGCCAGGCCGGTCACGCCGATCGTGGCGCGGCCGATGTTGGAATTGCCGTTGCTCTGCATGTCGCGTGACACTACCGAATGGCTGGAAGCATCCGGCCCCCCGGGGCCATGATCGATCGCGCCCAGCGCAACGTGGCCCAGGCATGATCGATCGCGCCCAGCGCAACGTGGCCCAGGCATGATCGATCGCGCCCAGCGCAACGTCGCCCTGCTGGTCGCGGGCTGCTTCTTCATGGAGATGCTCGACGGCACGATCGTGACGACCTCCGCACCGCGGATCGCGCACGCGCTGCACGTGTCCGTCGGCGAGATCGCGCTGGTGATCACCTCCTACCTGATCGCGCTCGCGGTGCTGATCCCGGCCAGCGGCTGGATCGCGGCCCGCTTCGGGGGCAGGCGCACGTTCCTGGCGGCGATCGCGCTGTTCACGCTCGCGTCGGTCGGCTGCGCCGCCTCGACCAGCTTCCCCGAACTGGTGGTGATGCGCGTGCTGCAGGGCACGGGCGGAGCGATGATGGTGCCGGTCGGGAGGCTGCTCGTCGTCTCCAGCGCGACCCCGGACAAGCTGATGCGGCTCACGGCACTGCTCGTATGGCCCGCGCTGATCTCCCCGGTGATCGCGCCGCTGGCGGGCGGATTGATCACGACCTACCTGAGCTGGCACTGGCTGTTCCTGATCAACCTGCCGCTCGGCGTGCTCGCGCTCGTAATCGCATTCAGGATCGTGCATCCGCCGCCGCTCCCGCTACCCGGCCCGCTCGACACAAAAGGCGTCGCCCTCCTCGGCCTCGGCCTCGGCGGCCTCACCTTCACCGCCAACCTGCTGGCCCAGACGCGCACGAACTGGGCGCTCGTGACGGCGATCGGCGTCCCGTCGGCGGTCCTGCTCACGGCGGCGGTCCTGCACCTGCTGCGCGCAAAGGCTCCCATCATCGACCTGCGGCTGCTGCGGATCGACACGTTCCGCTCGGGGCTGACCGGGTCCGCGTTTCACTTCACGGCGATGGCGGCCGCGCCGTTCATGGCCTCGCTCCTGTTCGAGGAGGTGTTCCACTGGAGCCCCGTCAAGAGCGGCTCGGTCGTGCTGTTCCTGTTCGTCGGGAACGTCGCCGTCAAGCCGCTCACGACATCCCTCTATTCGCGGCACGGATTCCGCCGGGTGCTGGTCGTGGCGACCGCCGCGCTCGCGCTCTCGCTGGTGCTGCTGGGGGTCGTCGGCACCGCGACGCCGGTCGTCGTGCTCGCCCTGATCCTGCTGCTCAACGGCGCCGGCCGCTCGGTCGGCGCGACCGGCTACGCGACCATGATCCTCAGCGACGTGCCCCCGCCGGCGATGCGCGACGCGAACGCGATGATGCTCAGCGTCCAGCAGCTCGGGGCGAGCTGGGGCGTCGCCGGGGGCGCGATCGC
>WQWK01000366.1 GCA_009785395.1 Conexibacteraceae bacterium | reverse complement strand
GTTCGGCGCGGCTGACTCGATCTTGTTCATCCAGGTGTCGTAGCCGACGCCGTTCTGCACGATCAGCTCAGCCCCGCTGACCTCCGAGGCGACCTGGGCGCTGGCCTCGAAGGTGTGCGGGTCGGTGTTGGGGTTGCTCTCGATCGCGCTGACCGCCACATAGCGCCCGCCGATCTGCGAGATCACGTCGGCGTACTCGCGCTCGGCACCGACGGCGACGATCCGGCCGCGGGGGGCGTGCAGGCGAGCCCCGCGCGAGGGGGCGAGGGCGATCGCGGCCGTCGCCACGCTCGCCAGGGCGGCGCCGATGGCCGCGACGGTCGCGAGGAGTCGGCGCGAGCTTGGCATCGTCCGGGAGAATAACAAAATTGAGTCCGAGTCTCATTCTTGCGGAGCGAATGTCTGGGCGAGGGTTATGCTTGGCGGCGTGGAGCAGCAGTTGAGCACTGACTGGGCGGTGCACGCGCGGCAGGTGCTGCGCCGGGCCGGCCACCATCGGGGCGCTGCCAGGGAGCGGCTGATCGACCTGCTCGCGCGGCAGGACTGCGCTTTGAGCGCCCTGGAGATCGAGGACGGCCTGCGCGACGCCGGCGCCGAGGCGGGGGACCGGCCTGTCGGCCGAGCGAGCGTCTACCGCGCGCTCGAGTTGCTCCACGACCACGATCTGATCACCAGGCTGGACGTCGGTGACGGCGTCGCCCGCTACGAGCCGGCCGATCCCGAGGGCGAGCACCACCACCATCACCTGGTGTGCGAGCGGTGCGGGCAGCTGGTCCCGTTCGACGATCCGGCGCTGGAGCGCTCGATCAACCAGCTGTCGCGGCGACTCGGGTTCGTCACCAAGGACCACGAGGTGACCTTGCGGGGCAACTGCCCCGAATGCAGGTAGGCGGCCCGTGCCGGCCACCCGGGAGCGCTGATGGCGACCTGGGATGACGTCCGCCGGATCGCGCTGGGACTGCCCGACGCGGCCGAGCGGGACCTGCACGGTTTGATGTCCTGGCGGGTGCACGACAAGCTGTTCGTCTGGGAGCGGCCGCTGCGCAGGTCCGATCTGGCGGCGCTCGGCGACGCCGCGCCCGAGGGTCCGATCATGGGCGCGCGGGTCGAGCACCTGGGCGCCAAGGAGGCGCTGCTCGCCGACGATCCCGGGGTGTTCTTCACGACCCCGCACTTCGACGGTTATCCCGCGGTGCTCGTGCTGCTCGACGAGATCGAGCTCGACGAGCTCGCGGAGGTGATCGTCGACGCGTGGTTGGCGCGGGCGCCGAAGCGCGTCGCTCAGAAGTACCTGGAGGATCGCGGAGTCGGTTAGGTCGAGCTCGATCTGGAGCGCCGCGGGTGCCGTGCGCGACCGCAGCAGCGACTCAGCGGTACCTGCCCTTGTCGAAGAACTCGCGTAGCGGCTGCGGGAGTTGGTCCGGGTTGTTGCGCCACGTGCTGTAGGCCTCGGCAAAGAATTCTTCCGGGTGTGCGGGCCAGTTCTTCTTCGCGTACGGCGTGATCGGCGCGATGTTGTTCGCGTTGACGACCGTCAGGAAGCGCTCGAGTCGACGCGAGATGCCGGCGTGACCCGCCTGCGCGCCGCTGGCGGCCGTCACAGCGCCGCGTGCCTTGGCCGTTGCGGCGCGGGCGGCGGCGGCGGCTCGCGCCGCGACCATCCAGTCGTCCTGCGCCATGATGGTGTCGCTGAAATCGCTGAGGGCCGGGTTGCTCGGGTGGGCGGTGGTCAGGGCGGCGAGCGCCTTGTCGCGGGCCGCGATCGCGGTGTCCGCTGCCTTCTCCGCGGCAGCGGCGTTGCCTCCGTGGAACGAGAACGCATTCAGCGCGTTGTGGGCGTTCAAGACGCTGTTGATGTACGCGGTGGCGGCCGACCGGTCCGCCGCCGCGTAGTGATTGGCCAGACGGGCGGCTGCGTTCTGCGCGCTCTTTCCGGCTGCGGCGGCGCTGTTGAGGTCGTTGACCCGGGCGTTCTCGATCGCGCTCACCTGGCCCGCCGCGAGCTTGGCGTGACGAAGGACGTCCGAGTCGACCGCGTGTCCGGTCTCATGCCCGACGATGAATGCGGCTCTGTCCGGATCCGTGAAGGCGCCGTCGGCCAGCCTGAGCACCTGTGTGAGGTCGGGCGCCGTCGTCGAGCCGGTCGCGAGAGCGGCGACGTCCCATGCGAACTCGCCGTCGAATTGCTCGCCGTTCTCGACGATCGTGCGCACGCGTTGCAAGGTGACGCCGTTGAGCGCCGACCGGTCGTCCTGCCTGATCCTGGTGAGGCCGACGTAGGTTTCCGCGAGCTCGCCGGCGGTCCAGGGCGCGATGCTCTCGTCGACCGCCGCAAACCCGAAGTCGGTCTGCAGATGCGCGATGATCGCCTGCTTGCCCTCCAGCACGAGGCGCAGGATCATCACCCGGTCCGGGAGATTCGTCGCCGTGATGCCGTTGATGAAGTCCGGACCGATGACCAGCTCCGTGAAGCCGCGCAGCGGGTTCGGCGACTGCTCGACGCCACGCGCTGCCGGGTCCGCCTGGACCAGGGTCGTGTTCGTCTGGTCGGCGAGGAACATCCAGATCATCCGCCACACGATCTCGACCGTCCGCTCCGACACCGACCAGTTGCCCTGGGCCATCCCGGTGACTGCTCGCATCACGTAGCCGGCCGGATCGGTGCTGCGAGCCTGCTCGACCTGCTCCTTGAGCGTCGGCTTGTGCGCGGTCGTTTGCGGGTTGGGCTGGCGCGCGAGGTGACGCGCGGTCGCCCGGTTCCCGGCCTGGCGTTGGACGTTGCGGACGTAGTCCACGCGTGCGGCGCGGTCCATACGCGCGACGGACTCGGGGTTCGTCGCGATCGGCG
>WQWK01000365.1 GCA_009785395.1 Conexibacteraceae bacterium | reverse complement strand
TGTCGCGCGATCCCGAGGTGTGCTCGATCACCCCCCACATGCACAGCAGATCCAGCCCGTCCGCGAACGCCATGCGTTCGCTGCGCCGCCGGAAGTCGACGGTGATCGCTGGTTCGCCATCGGCCCCGGCGCGCTCAGCCTCCTGGGCGAGCTCGGCGATCGCGGTTTGGGCGCCACCGCGCTCGAGCGCGACCAGCGTCAGCAGCAGCAGCACGCAGGCGCGGTCGCTGAGCGCGGCCCACTCGTCCGGAGCGTGCTTGCGGCCCGTGGCGGAGGCCGGCCTGATTCGAAGGGGACGGTGCAGCCCAGTCGGCGTCGGGAGGCCGGAGGCCCTTGCGGCCGTGCTGCCGATCTCGAGCTGGTAGCCGAACGCCTCCTGAAGGGTCCTGGCAAGCTCGCGCTCATGCCTGTGGATCAGCGCATAAGCTGGCTCGTTGGCGCCGACGAATGGGGCCGCGAGCAGGGCGCGAAGGGCTCGCGTGCGTTCCTCGGTGTCGTCAAGCTCTCGCAGCGCGGTCATCGCGTCAGCACCTCGAGCTCGAAGTCCGGGAGGTCCAGGCTCCCGTGCGGAGCACGCAGCTTGGTGCGATCGCGGTGTGGATCGGTTGGTTCGCGGAGGGCGATCATCGCTCTGCCGTCGGTGGAGGCGGCGCGACGCCTACCGTCGGCGCCGATCGGTGATTCGTACGCGCGGCCGATCCACGCGAGTAGGTGACGGAACTCGCCCTCGTTCACGCGTGTCACTGAGGAGAGCTTGATCGGGCCGTTGGTCGAGAGGCGCCCAAGCAGCTCGGCCAGCTCCCGGTGCTCGGCCCGCCGCCGCTCCTCGAACCGCCTACGGCCTTCCGTCAGATCTCTGATCTGGGCTCCACGCCCGGTGCCGGGCGTGCGTATTCCGGGCGTGCGCAGGTGGGCAACGACGGGCGCGGGCGTCGCCTCGAGCCAGGAAACCCGACCCCGATCCGCCAGCTGCTCGTCGTCGCTGTGCGGGACGCCGACGTGGCGGGGAGTCCGAATGCCGAAAGCGGCGCGAACCCAAGCCGTGGGTTCTCCGGCGGGCGCGGCGGCCAATCGTGCGGCGAGATGAAGAAGCACGGCGGCGCGATCGATCCGGTGCGAACGGCGCTCGATCAACCGCTCAGCGATGGCGAGTACGGCGCGGATCGCGTCGATGACCTGATCGTTGAGTGTCCGCCAGGGGGAGCCGCTGTCCTGGTCGCCGACGAACCACGCCTGCAGCCCCGACCAGCGGTCGAGCAGCTCAGCGCGCCGGCCGGCCCGCTGTTCCTCGACGGTGGCGCCACCCGGAAGCCCGACGAACACCTCGGCCGCGACGATCGTGCCGACAAGTCGGTCGGGCCCGTGCTGCTCGATCCGCTCGATCAAAGCCAGGATCTCGGCTGAGTGCCGCATCCGGCTCTTGCGGAAACCCGAGAGGTGTTCGAGCAGGGCTCCCTTGCCGCGCTCGAACTCATCCTCCCCCACCCGCTCGACCGCCCGCATCAGGTCGCCCAGTGAACGCATGAACGCCAGCGCCCCCGCGTGTAGCGCCTCGACCTCCGCCAGTAGACGCTCAAACAGTGCCCGCAGATGGTTTCCGTCAGGCACATCGGCTTCGAGCTCCTGGGCGAGGTTGGCGAGCGCGTCGCGGATCGCCGGCAAGCGGGCTGTATCGAGCCGGCCGATCTCCTCACCGAGCGCGTCGAGGTGCGCAAGCAGCTCCTCGGTCAGCCGGCCCGCGGGGGTGACGTCGTACGTGAAGCGGTTGCGCCGCCACTCGGCGGCCGTCGAGGCGAGGCTCGCGTCGTGGTCCTTCTCGACCGCCCCCCAGTCGTCGAGCCTCGCGAGGCGGCTTTCCAGCAACTCTTGCTCAATCGGCAGGGCGTAGCGGTCGCGCAGCCGAGCGGCAACCTGTGCTGGCCGCAGGCGCAGACCGAACGACTGATGCTCGAGATACAGGACGCGCATGATCCGCCTGTAGGTCTCGGCTTCGTCGGCGACGGCGTAACGGAGCACCTGGTGGGAGCCCAATCGCTCACTTGCGGGTGACGTCGCCGACTGCTCCGCGGGGACTGCCGCCCCCGCGAGCTCGATGGCTGCCCGGACGAGCGCTGGTGACAGCTGAGGAGTCATCGTGACTGCTTCAGCGCTGCGGTTCGGCGCGGTCCGCGGCGATTGCTCCGGTGCCTGGCCTAGCGGGGCCAGGCACCGAGACGGACGTCGCAGTCGGGGCGGCCTGCAGCGGCTCGGCCTCGACGAGCCCCGAGCTTTGTACACGCCCGAGTACATGCGGCGGTGGCGCCGTGCGCGCGAGCGCGTCCGCGGCATCGCGTGCCGCGGCGGGCAGTTCGATGTGTCGCTCGGCCAGCGCCGAGATCTCCTGCTGCTCGGGGATCGTCAGCCGGCGGGGCCTCGGCTGCTGACCGCGCCGGCGCTCGGTAGCCGGCACCCGTCCTCGCTCCACCGCGGTGTCGAGCACCTCCGCGCCGAGCCGAAGCACCCACCCGATGCGCGCTTCTCCGGATGGCGCGGACTCCCAGCGAAGACGAGCCGCCGCGAGCGTTTCCGTAGCCAGGTCGTAGGCAAGCGTCGCGTCGCGAACCGCGCGCAGAAGGACCGCAACGAGCAGCGCAACCCACTTCGAGACGAACGCTTCGTAGCCGGTCTCGAGCGATTGATCCGCAAACTCACCCATTCTGAGCATCGTCCCAATCGGTCCGGACGGAATGACCCGGACGGCTCAGTCGATCGAGCCGGCGGGCACGATCCATTCGCTGTGCTGGCCGGTCACCGCGGCGATCCGATCGAAGTCGGCGTCGTAGTGGAGGACGATCAGGCCCCTCGCTTCGGCGGCGGCCGCG
>WQWK01000364.1 GCA_009785395.1 Conexibacteraceae bacterium | reverse complement strand
TGATCGCGCTGTACCGGGAGGAGGACGGCCTCGCGCTCGTCTCCGACCTCTTCTACACGCTCAACCCGGAGACCGGGATCGGCAACGCTGCGCACGTCCCGCACCCCGCCTTCAACCTCGACACCAACCAGGCGCGAGAGTCGATCCGCCGGCTCGCGGGCCTGCACCCCAAGGTCGCCTGGCCCGGCCACGCCAAGCCGGTCGTCGGTGAGGACGTCGAGCTGCAACTGCAGCGCGCCGCCTCGGCGGCGGTGGTGCGCGCTCGCTAACGTCCCGTTGGTGGCCGACTCCGACGAGGTTCCGACGATCTATGAGTGGGGAGGCGGTCGTGAGAGCTTCGAGCGCTGGCTCAACCGCTTCTACGACCTGATCGAGCTGGAGGCGCCCGACATCGCGGCGCTGTTCGGGGGAAAGGTCAGCGCCGAGCACCGCGCACACGTGACCGACTGGTGGACCGAGGTCATGGGCGGTCCGCCGGTCTACACGCAGGAGCGCGGGGGCTATGCGCACATGCTTGCCAGGCACGCGGACCTCGGGATCACACCCGCGCAGCGGCTGACGTTCGTGACGCTGCTCAGCCGTGCCGCCGACGACGTGGGGCTGCCCGCCGACCCGGAATTCCGCGCCGCCCTGATCGGTTACGCCGAGTGGGGCTCGCGCCTGGCAGTTCACAACTCACAGCCCGGGGCCGAGGTCGTTCAGCAGGCCCCGGTTCCCCGATGGGGCTGGGGCGTGGCGCCGCCCTACCGCCCGTAGCTTCGGCATGGGCAAGCGTGGGCGCAGGCGCTCCACCGGTGCTACTGGCCCGCTAGCCAGTAGCACCAACACCACGATTCCGACGACGATTTACACCGACGCGGACGGCGGTGAGCTCGAGCTGCGCGGGTCGCTGACGCCGAAGGCCCGCACCGAATACGCGGCGGTGCTGGCCGGCGGGATCGAGCGCGAGGACGCGTGGCAGCGGGCGGCCGAGCTGCTGTTCGAGCGGCTCGCCGTGAGCTGGACCGTCTCCGGGGTGCGGACGGACAAGCAGAGGGAGCTGCTCGGGCGCTACCGGATGGCGAGCGGTGACGAGCGCCGGTTCGTGCGCGAGAGCCTGCGCGCGCACGTAGCCGAGAACTTCCCGGAGCTGAAGGCGCCGTGATCGACGCCGACGCGTTCGCGGTGCTGATCGCCGACTGGTGCCTCGAGGTCCAACCGGGGCAGCAGATCCTGATCGAGACGACGACGCTCGCGACCGACGCGGCGGTGGCGCTGCACCGTGCGGTGCTCGAACGCGAGGCGTGGCCGCTGCTGCGGCTCGGTCCGGCGGAGCTCGAGACCGAGTTCTACCGGCACGCGCGCGACCTGCACCTGGACGCGGTCGCGCCGATCCAGCTGGCGGAGCACACGGCCGCCGACGCGAGCGTGCGGGTGATGGCGCCGGCCGACGTCAACGCGCTCGCGAACGTGGACCCGCGGCAGGTGGCCCGGCGCGCCCGCGCGCTGGAGCCGTTGCGGGAGGCGCGCGCCAGGCGCCGCTGGTGCCTGACGATCTGGCCAACCCCCGCGCTCGCGGAGCAGGCTCGGATGAGCCGGGATGCCTACGAGAACTTCCTGGAGCGGGCGCTGTTCCTCGACCAGCCCGACCCGGTCGCGGCCTGGGCGCATCTGCGCGATACGCAGCAGCAGGTGATCGAGCGGCTCGCGGGGGCGAGCGAGGTCCACATCGAGACCGCCGGCACCGACCTGCGCCTGAACGTGTCCGAGCGCGTCTGGATCAACTCGGACGGGCGTCGCAACATGCCCAGCGGCGAGGTCTTCACCGGCCCGCACGAGCGCTCGGCCAACGGGACGATCCACTTCGACGTGCCGTCGAGCGGGCGTGGCGCCGATGTGGCCGGCGTCGATCTCCGGTTCGAGGACGGGGAGGTGGTCGCGGCGCACGCCCACGTCGGGGACGAGCACCTGCAGGCGGCGCTCGCGACCGACGCCGGCGCGCGCTTCCTCGGCGAGCTCGGGATCGGCACCAACACCGGGATCGACCGTGCGACCGGCTCGACGCTGCTCGACGAGAAGATCGCGGGGACCGTGCACCTCGCGCTCGGGCGTTCCTACCCGGAGACCGGCGGCGTCAACAGCTCCGCTCTGCACTGGGACCTGATCTGCGACCTGCGCAAGGGCGGGGCCGTCACGGTTGACGGCGAGGTGCTGATCCAGGACGGCGTGTTCGTCGCGTAAGGGCGCGTCCGGCCGTGTGGCCCGCTCGTTCGCTAGGGTGTTTTGCGTGCCGACGATCAAAAGTTCTTAGCGGTTTTCGCAGAGCATGCGCCGCACCAAGATCGTCGCCACAATCGGTCCCGCCTCACGTGATCCGGAGGTGCTGGCCCGCATGGTCGAGGCCGGGATGGACGTCGCCCGGCTGAACTTCTCGCACGGCCACCTCGAGGTGCACGCTGAGAACGCGGAGCGCATCCGGGCCGCCGCCAGCGCGGCCGGCCGGCAGGTGGCGGTCCTCCAGGACCTGCCCGGCCCGAAGCTGCGCGTCGGCGTGATCGAGAACGACATCGCCGATCTGAAGCCGGGCGACGGGCTCCTGCTGATGTGCGGCTCGCTCGAGATCGGCAACGAGCGTCAGCTGGCCGTGAGCTGGGCCGGGCTGGCCGAGGCCGTCGACAAGGGCGAGGTCATCTATCTGGCGGACGGCAAGATCCGGCTGCGGGTGACGGACGTGCGCGCCGGCGACGGCGAAGTCGAGACCCAGGTCGAGGTCGGCGGTGCCGTGGCCTCGCGCCAGGGTCTGAACATCCCGGGATCGACGCGCGGACTCGATGCCGTGCCCGCCGAGGACCTCGAGAAGCTCGCCTTCGGCGAGTCGATCGGCGTCGATCTGGTGGC
>WQWK01000363.1 GCA_009785395.1 Conexibacteraceae bacterium | reverse complement strand
TCGCCCCCGGCCTTGCCGCGCCCGCGCCCGGCCGGGCTCGCGTCCTCCTTGTACATCCAGTGCGCCGCGATCCCGAACTCGGCCAGGTCGTGCATCGCGCTCGTGCGGATCTGGATCTCCAGCGGACGCCCCTCAGGGCCGATCACGGTCGTGTGCAGCGACTGATACATGTTGAACTTCGGCATCGCGACGAAGTCCTTGAAGCGCCCGGGCAGGGGCTTCCACAGCGAGTGGATGACGCCGACCGCGCCGTAGCAGTCCTTCACCGAGCCGACGATCACCCGCATCGCCGTGAGGTCGTAGATCTCGTTGAACTCGCGGCCCTTCTTGGTCATCTTCGAGTAGATCGAGTAGAAGTGCTTGGCGCGGCCGGAGATCTCGGCGCTGATGCCGACCTCCTTGAGCTCCTTGGAGAGGTAGGACCCGGCCTCGTTGACGTAGCGCTCGCGGTCATCGCGCTGCTGCGCGACCAGGGTCTTGATCTCGTTGTACTTGCGCGGGTGCAGGGTCTGGAACGCCAGATCCTCGAGCTCCCACTTGATCGCGTGGATGCCGAGCCGGTGGGCGATCGGCGCGTAGATGTCGAGCGTCTCACGCGCCTTGTCGATCTGCTTCTGCTTGGGCATCGCGTCGATCGTGCGCATGTTGTGCAGGCGGTCGGCGAGCTTGATCAGGATGACCCGGATGTCCGAGGCCATCGCGACCATCATCTTGCGGTAGTTCTCGGCCTGCGCCTCGTCACGCGACTGGAAGGTGAGCTCGGTGAGCTTGGTGACGCCATCCACGAGCCCGGCGATCTCCTCGCCGAAGCGCTCCTCGATATCGGTCAGCGAAGCGTGCGTGTCCTCGACCGTGTCGTGCAGGAGCGCGGCACAGAGCGTCTCGGTGTCGAGGCGCATGCCGGCGCAGATCTTGGCGACGCTGACGGGATGGACGATGAACTCCTCGCCCGAGCGGCGGCGCTGTTCGGCGTGGTGCTCGCATGCGTAGACGAACGCGTCCTTGACGCGCTCGCGGTCGACCGCCACCGCAGCCTCATCGGCGTGCTCCTCGACGACCGCGAACAGATCGCCCAGCAGGCCCTGTTCGAACTCGGTGAGCGCGGGTGTCGGGCGTGCGGGCGGCGGTGTCGCGACCGCGGACGCCTGCGGCTGTTGCTTCAGCTCGCTCGTCTTGGTTTTGACCCGCTCAGAAATCGCTGACCGCCCTCATTCGTCTTTATATACGCCCGATACGCCGCCGAGCGCTCCAGCTCGGTCGGCTGGAGGTCGGCGAGTGCCAGGGCCGGCAGATCCGGATCGAGGCTGACGAGCCCAAGCTCCGTGAAAACTCTCAGCAGCCGTCCGGCCAGCCTGGCCGAGCGGGGGTGCGATCCGTCACCACGGAGCAGGTGCTCGAGCTCCTCGCCGGCAACCCTCTTCCGGTCGCGCAGGGCTCGGTAGAGGGCCACGAGCGAAGTACGGAGTGCGTACTCCGACTCGTGCATCTGCTGAGCAAAGCGTAGCTCAGCTTCGCCCCAGGCAAGGTGTGTGTACCCCGCTCCATGTTTGGTAATTCCGTCTTGTGCTCTGGTCGCCGGTGGATCGAGGATCACGATGTGCTCGAAGTCGGCGGCGATCTCGGGCTCGTCTTCGAGTTGGTCATGGCTGATCAGCGCAAATCCACCGCGGCGACGGCTGAGAGCAGCGAGTCGCCTCGGTGTATTTGCGCTGACCACCAGGACAAGGTCTTCCGGCTCCGAAGCGGCCTGAGCGTCCGCGATGGTCGCCAGCGGGCTCTGGCCTCTGCGGTCCAGAACCACCCGGTCGCAGGCGGCGCCCCATTCGGCCTGGAGCTCGTCCTCGCTTTGAGCTTCCAGGTCGAGATCTCTGTCCAGCTCCATGAGGGCGGCGGCGAGGTAATCGTCGGGCTCGCCGAGGACGACGATCTCTGCGGGCGCGCACGGAGCCGCATGCTTGAGGATCAGGCGCGGCTCGACGACCCCCTTCCACAGGTTGCGCTCGAGCGTGAAGCTGGCGTCGACGGCCTCGCCCTCGGCGCCCGCCACGCGGCCGTCGCAGCAGAACGCGACGGCGCTCGCACGCACGCCGCCGGAGTTGACGTTGAAGCGGACGTGCTGGCCGGCATCGCCCATCGTCCGCAGCGAGTCGAACGTCGCCCCGGTGACGTAGAGCCGCACCTCCGGGTTGCCGTTGCCGAAGGGCGCCAGCGTGAGCAGCTCCTCCGCCAGCCCGAGTGACAGCTCGGCGCCCGAGACGACCGCGTCGACGCGTTCGGCTGGCGCGAGCAGCTCCGGCGTCAGCACCGCCTCGGCGTGCCGCTCGAAGGCGTCACGGAAGGCGGGTATCGCCTCCGGCAGGATGCTGAGGCCGGCGGCGGCACGGTGGCCGCCATAGGTGACGAGCTGCTCGCCGGTCGCGTGCAGCGCGCCCAGCAGGTCGAACCCGGGGATGCTGCGCCCCGACCCGTGCGCGGGCGCCGCCGGGTCGGCGGGGTCGAGCGCGAGCATGATCGCCGGGCGGTGATAGCGCTCGACGATGCGCGAGGCGACGATCCCGATCACGCCGGCGTGCCAGCCGGAGGCGGCGAGCACGTACGCGCTGCGCTCCCCCATCTCGGCCGCCAGGGCCTCCGCCTCCCAGGTGATGCGCTGCTCGACCCCGCGCCGCTCCGCGTTGACCAGGTCGAGCTCGCGAGCGATTTCCTCGGCCCGTCGCGGATCCTGGGTCAGAAGCAGCTCGAGGCCCGCGTCGGCGCGGCGCATGCGCCCGGCGGCGTTGATCCGGGGCGCCAACCGGAAGGCGAGGCAGGAGGCGTCAAGCGCACTCGGATCGGTGCGTGACACGCGCATCAGCGCGCGCAGCCCCGGCCGCTCGGTGCC
>WQWK01000362.1 GCA_009785395.1 Conexibacteraceae bacterium | reverse complement strand
CGCGCGCCCGCGCGACTCGCGAGAACGTCTACCGCTCAGGCCCGGCGGGCATCGTCGCGTGCGGCACCCACCAGCTTCCTGGCCTGCTCGCCGCCTCCCAGCTCTCCGAAGCTCAAGACGCACACGGCCGGCCGTTCGCGGTCCTCTGCCACCCGCATGTCCGCCACCTGACCGTCGTGCTCGAGACCGAGCCCGACGGCGCGTCGCTGGCCGACCAGAGCCAGGTGGACCAGTGGGTCGCGCACCACGGTGAGTGGCTGGCGGCGCTGTCGCGCGAGCCGGGGCTGATCGCCTGCCAGATCTCCGTCGAGTCCTCCCCGGATCCCGGCACGCGACTTCGGCACATGCTCAGCAATCGGCGCAGCGAACACGCGCCCGCGTATGCCGAAGAGGTGATGGATGAGATCCGCGGCACCTACCCGGCCGGGGCGGCGGAGCTGAAGGCCAGGATCGCGCTGACCTACCGGATGAACGCGGTCGGCGGTCGCAGGCTGTCGGCGACCGAGAAGGCGCAGGAGATCGCCGTGAGGCTCCCCGCGCTGTACGGCGCCCTGCCCAACACGGGGGCGGGCGGCGCGGCGCCGGTCGACGCGCAGCGGCTGTGCGAGATCACAAGGACCGCGTATGACCCGGCGGCGGCCGAGACGATCGAGAGCGCCCGCGCCGCAGGCGAGACCGCGGCGCTCAGCTGGGATGACGTCGGGCCGGCGAGCGCGGTCGCGCTGCCCCGCGCCTATCACCACGACGGCGCGATCTCTGTGACCTGGGAGATGGCCGACGCGCCGCGCGCCGCGGTCGTCGAGACCGTTCTGGCGGAGCTGCTCGCTCCGCACCGTGACATTCCCCGCAAGCGGGTCACGCTGCTCTACCGGGTTCTGTCGCCGGCGGAGGCCGCGCGGATGGTCGAGTCAGACGTCCACGCCGCCGAGTTCCGGGTCAACACCCGCAAGAACCCTTCCGCGCGGGACAGGCGCGAGGTGCAGTCGGCCCACGCAACCGCGACCGAGGAGGCCCGCGGCGCCGCGCTGATCAGCTTCGGGATGCTCGTCACCGCCTCCGTGCTCGAGCAGGACGGTCTCGCGGCGGCCGTCGCCGCGGTCGAGAACGTCGGCCCGACGGCGCGGATCAACCTGCGCGCGGTCTCGCACTCGCAGGATTCGGCGTTCGCTGCCGCGCTGCCGCTGGGCGTGTGGCTGCCCGAGTACCACCCGCTCCCGGCCGTGATCAAGGACACGCTCTGATGCTGATGGACCGGGTCAACTCGTGGATGGACCGGATCGACCGGCTCCCTCCAACCACCGACCAGCGTCCCGAGGACGTTCGCGATCGCGGCGCCGGCCTGGTCCCGCCGGCGCGCGGGTTCGCCGGGCCAGGCGGGGGGCGCAGCTCCTACGTGCAGCCGGCGCGCGAGTGGCGCGCGACTACCGCGCAGGTGTGCGGGCTGTGGCCCTACAGCGTTGGCGCGGGGGCGCCGTTGATCGGCGCGCCGCTCGGGCGGCACCTGTTCTCCGGCGCGACCGTCTGCGGCGACCCGCTGTCGTGGTTTGAGCGTGCCGGGTTCATTCCCGCCCCAACGTCGTTCGTGCTCGCCCGCGAGGGGTTCGGCAAATCGACCGTGGTGCGGCGGATGGCGACCGGCTGCGCGTACTTCGGCGCGATCCCGCTCGTTCTCGGCGACCTCAAACCCGACTACCCGGACCTGATCCGAGCGCTCGGCGGCGAGGTGATCGCCCTCGGCCGCGGCCGCGGCTACCTGAACCCGCTCGACATGTCCGTCACCCACGACGCCGTCAAGTTGCTCGACTCCGGCGCCGGCCACCTGAACGACAGCGACCGCGCGAAACTCCGCGCCGAACTGCTGTCCGACGCCAGGGGGCGGCGGCTGGCGATGATCTCCGCGTTGGCGACCCTGCAGCGTCACGGGCCGCTGTCAGATCACGAGGACACGGTGTTGGGGGTGGCGCTCGTCGCGCTCGACGAGCGCCACCACGGCGAGCCCGTGCTGTCTGACCTGATCGAGCTGCTGGAATCAGCGCCCGAGCGCGTCCGCGACGCCGCGTATGACCAGGGGTCGCTGGAGCGCTATCAGGAGCTGACCGCGCCGCTGATCCGGACGCTGCGCGGCCTCTTGTACGAGGGCCGGATCGGCGAGATGTTCTCCCGCAAGACGACCCGGCGGATGGACCTCGACCACCCCGCCGTGTTCGATGTCTCGAGCATCCCCGAGGATCAGAGCGAGCTGGTTGCCGCCGCGCTGACGACCTGCTGGGGCGTCGGGTTCAGCGCCGTGCACACCCGCGCGGCGCTCGGCCAGGCCGGGGTGATGCCGATGCGCCACTACCTCGTGATCCTCGACGAACTGTGGCGGGTGCTCTCAGCCGGGCACGCGGGGATGGTCGACCGTGTCAACTCGCTCACCCGGCTGAACCGCCAGTGGGGGACCGGGCTGGTGATGATCACCCACACGATCAAGGACCTGCTGTCGGTTGCCCTTGAACACGAGCAGCGCAAGGCGCTCGGGTTCATCGAGCGCTCCGGGATGCTGATCTGCGGCGCGCTGCCGCCCGAGGAGCACAAGCATCTGCGCGGCGTCAAGGGGTTCTCGGACGCCGAGCTGCGCCTGATCACCTCGTGGCAGGACCCGCCACCATGGGGCACGGCCGCCGCCGTCGCGCCCCCAGGCCAGGGCAGGTTCTTGATCAAGGTAGGCGACCGGCCGGGCATCCCGTTCCACGTCGACCTGACCGGGACCGAGCAGCGGCTCGGGGTCCACGACACCTCTAGGCTCTGGCACCTCGAACGCCAGGCTGTGACGAGCGGAGGACAGCGGTGAGCGGTTCCTTCCAGGGCGGCGACGCGCGCGGTTTTTATGCCGCGCTCGGCGTG
>WQWK01000361.1 GCA_009785395.1 Conexibacteraceae bacterium | reverse complement strand
GTGCTGCCGTTCGTCGCCGTCGCCGTGTTCGCGGCCCTCGTCGCCAGTTCGAGCCCCAGCATCCGTGTCGGCGCGAACTCGCTGGCGGAGGTGTCGCTGCCGCTCGGCGGAGGCAAGGTCACCCAGGTGGTCGCGGTCGGCGGGCGCGAGCAGCAGGTGGTGCCGGTCCGGCTCGAGGGCGACCAGGTGTTGCCGACCAAGGCGATCCCCGCCGGGGAGCGGGTCACGGTCGAGGCCACGATCCAGCGTCCGGGTTGGATCTCGTGGCTGGCCGGCAAGACCGAGCGAGTGCAGGTGACCGAGACCACACCGGTTGCGCACCTCGCCTCGACCTTCATCACCCGTCACGGTGATCAGCCGATGAACGTCGGCTTCTCCGCGCCGGTTGCCGCCGCCGGTTACGGCGCGCTCGGCAGGCACGTCTCCGCAGCGCGGCTCTCGCAGCCCGCGGACACGCTGGCGATGACCGAGACGAAAGTCGCGGGTACGGCCCAGGTCGCGTTCGCGGCACGCTCCTGGGAGACCCCGACGGTCGCGAGTGTCTCCTGGTTCCCGGCCGGGACCAAAGCGAGCGCTGTCGCGACGCCGGCGCCCGGCGGCAAGATCACACCCAGCACTGACATCACGCTGACCTTCTCGAAGCCCGTCACGAAGGCGCTCGACGGCACGATGCCGCCTGTGACGCCGCGCGGCGCCGGGGCATGGCAGACGGTGAACCCGCACACGATCCGGTTCGTTCCGGCCGGCTATGGCTACGGGCTCGGTGCCGACGTGCGCGTCTCGCTGCCGGCGGGCGTGGACCTGATCGGCGGCAAGGCCAGCGGCGGCGATCCCGTGGGCCAGTGGACCGTGCCGGACGGCTCGACGCTCGCGCTGCAGCAGTTGCTCGCGCAACTCGGGTACCTCCCTGTGAACTTCACGCCGGCTACCGGTGCCCCGGCGACAGCGAGCACGACCGCGGCCGAGGAGGCGGCGGTGCTCAACCCGCCCAAGGGCACGTTCAGCTGGCGCTATCCGAGCACGCCGAGCCTGCTCCGGTCGATGTGGGCGCCCGGCGCCTCCGGCGAGCTGACCAGGGGTGCCGTGATGGCCTTCGAGGAGAACCAGGGACTGACGACCGACGGTGTCGCCGGCCCCGAGGTCTGGAAGGCGCTGATCAACGCCGCCGTCAAGAACCAGAAGTCGACCTTCGGCTACACGTTCGTGATGGTCAGCGAGAACAGTCCGGAGAGCGAGGAGGTCTGGCACAACGGCAAGATCGTCGTCAGCGGTCCCGTCAACACCGGGATCTCGGCCGCGCCGACCGCGACCGGCACCTACGCTGTCTACGAGCACATCCCGAGCGGCACGATGAGCGGCACGAACCCCGACGGCTCGACCTACCACGATCCCGGGATCCCCTACATCAGCTACTTCAACGGTGGCGACGCCCTGCACGGCTTCATTCGTGCCTCCTACGGCTTCCCGCAGAGCCTCGGCTGCGTCGAGATGCCCTACTCCGAGGCCGGCCAGGTGTACCCGTACACCCCGATCGGCACCATCGTCAACGTCGCGTCCTAGCGGGCACCGGTCGCTCGAACGGCTGCCGCCGCGGTTGTGACGCATTGGTCATTGCACCTGTTTGTCACGATATGTGACCCAAATGTGCATTGACCTCGGCGCGGTTGCGGGCGGCAGGGCAAGATCCCGCCGTGGCGAAGTATTCGGCGTGCCCAAGCCGTCAGCCGAAAGTGACGCCCGCGCGCCCGAGCGGGATCCGGCGTGGGAATCAGCACTGAGCGCGCTGGCTGCCGACCTGCGGCGCCGCGCGGTCTCGGCCAACACCACCACGGCCTACATGAAGGACTGCCGGCAGCTCGCGGACTGGGCTTCGGCGCGTGGCCTCGGACCGCAGCAGATCGATCTCCGGGCGCTCAGGCGCTATGTCGCCGCGCTCTCCGAGCAGGGCCAGGCGCCGAGCACGGTGGCGCGCAAGCTCGCGGCGATCCGAGCGCTCTACCGGGTGGCGCTCCAGGAGGGCCGCGTGGAGCAGAACCCCGCGGATCTGGTGGCCGCGCCGAAACGGCCACGAACGCTCCCGCGGGTGTTGAAGCGCCAGGAGATCGAGCTGTTGCTGGACCGGATCCCAGCCGTCACACCGCTCGAGCAGCGCGACCGCGCCCTGCTCGAGCTCGCGTACTCCTCCGGCCTGCGGGCCGAGGAGCTGGTGACGCTCGAGGTCGCCTCGATCGACTTTGACAGCGAGGTCGTCCGTGTCGAGGGAAAAGGCGGCAAGACACGTCTGGTGCCGGTCGGTGAGCACGCGCTGGCCGCTGTCGCCCGCTATCTGGAGCGGGCGCGCCCGGCGCTCACGGCGGAGCAGCGGGCCAGCACGGCCGTGGGGCAGGAGCCGCTGTTCCTGTCCAAGTCCGGGCGCCGGCTGGGCACCTCTGACGTCCGCCGCCGCCTGCGCACCTGGACGCGGCTGACCCAGGGTCAGGCACCTGCACTCGCGCAGGCGCATCCCCACACGCTGCGGCACTCGTTCGCGACGCACCTGCTCGAGGGCGGGGCCGACCTGCGCTCGATCCAGGAGATGCTCGGGCACGCGACGATCTCCACGACGCAGGTGTATACGCGCGTGGAGTCCGTGCGCCTGCGAGCCGCATATCTGCGTGCGCATCCGCGCGCGTAGTCACCACGGTCGTCGCAGCGATGTGCGTTTTCCCTCAGATCTGAGGGAAAACGCACATCGCTAGCACCTGACAGACGCTCCCGTGCGATCCTCCTCTGTTGATGGAGGCGCACGTCAAGGCAATCGAGCTGAAGGACTGCTGGCAGCGTTACAAGGGCTCCGCTGACGAGCGCGCACGCGAGCGCCTGGTCCTGGCCTACTCGCCACTTGTGAAGT
>WQWK01000360.1 GCA_009785395.1 Conexibacteraceae bacterium | reverse complement strand
TTTCGGAGAGCGGCTGAAGGGACTCGAACCCTCGACCTTCTGCATGGCAAGCAGACGCTCTAGCCAACTGAGCTACAGCCGCGCGAGAGGGCGAGTATAGCCCGCCCGGGGGCCCTCAAACGCGGGGCGCGACGCGCCGTTCGCTGTCTAAGCTCTCCGTACCCTCGACCCGAGAAGGAGCGCCACATGGCCACCAGCACCCACGCCACGAATGTTCCGCCGCTTGGAACCCATGTCCGCGAAGACGTCGGCAACCATCTGCAGGACACGCTCGTCGAGCTGATCGATCTGTCCCTGCTCGGCAAGCAGTTGCACTGGAGCGTGGTCGGGCCTCACTTCAAGCCGGTGCACGAGCACCTCGACGAGCTGATCGACTCCTGGCGGGATATGGCCGACACGGTCGCCGAGCGTGCGGTCGCGATCGGCTACCTGCCGGACGGCCAGGCGCAGGCGCTGGCCGCGAGCAAGCTCGCTCCGGTCGAGCGCGGCGAGGTCGAGGACCACGTGGTCATCCGCGAGCTCACGGCTCGTCTCGGCGACGTCGCCGAGCGCCTGCGCGACCGGCTGGAGCGGCTCGGCGAGCTCGATCTGGCCTCGCAGGACGTCGGGATCGAGGTGCTGCGCGAGCTCGAGAAGCAACGCTGGATGGTGCGCGCGCAGTTCGGTTCAGGGCACTAGGCGTTTGCGTCCGCGGGGGCCGGCTGACGGGCTCGGCCCCCGCGCAGAACGTCGCCGGCCCCCGGGTGCAGCCGCACGGCCTCGATCGTCGCGACCAGCGCGACGAGCGCGACGAGGATGAAGGCGACGCGGAACTCTCCCGCGGGCCCCTGGTGGGTGGATACCACCCCGCCGAGTGAGTGGCCGATCCGCAGTGCGATCGCGCCGCCGGCCACGCCGAGCCCGGCACCGAGTTGCTGGACCGTCGCCTGCAGGGTGCTGGCATGACGCATCTCGCCGTCGGGCACGTCGCTGAACGCCATCGTCGTATAGCCGGTCGCCCCGACCGAGCGCGCGACCCCGCTGAGTAGCAGGATCCCCCCGATCACCGCGACCGGGGTCGAGGCGACCGTGAAGGCCATCGCGACCATCATCCCAGCCATCAGTCCGGTCGACGCGATCAGCACGGCTCGAAACCCGAAACGGCCGTAGATGTACGTGGTCGCCGGCTTGATCCCGATGTTGCCGACGAAGATCAGGAGCACGATCGAGCCGGCCTTGACCGCGCTCCAGCCAAATGCCTCCTCGAGCAGCAGCGGTACCAGGAACGGGCTGGCCGCCATCACGGGGAACCACAGCGCGCTGCCGCTGACCGCCGAGCGCAGCGTCGGGATCCGCAGCGCGTGCAGATCGACCAGCGGCTCGGTGGTTCGCAACAGATGGCGGGCGGCGAGCGTCAGCAACAGCAGCGACGGGAGGCCGGCGCCCACCACGGCCGGCCATCTCGAGGACGTCTCGGCGAGCAGCGCACACGTGACCGTCAGCCCCGCGAGCCCGAGGCAGGTCAGAATGCCGCCGGCGAAGTCGAGCCTTCCGGGCGGGCTCTGCGGCAGCGGCCGGATGATCCGCCACGCCACCGCGAGGGCGACCGCTCCGAGTGGCAGGTTGATCAGGAACAGCCAGTGCCACGACAAGTAGGTCGTGATCAGGCCGCCGGCAAGCGGCGCCAGCACCGGCGCGACCAGCGCCGGCCACACGAGGTAGGCGGTGAGCCGCATGATGTTCTCCTTGGCGCTGCCCGAGAGCACCAGCACCCGGCCGACCGGAACCATCAGCGCGCCGCCCGTTCCCTGCAGCACTCGCATGACCACCAGCTCGGGCAGGTTCTGGCTGAGCGCGCACCCGAGCGAGGCGAGCGTGAAGACCGCGATCGCCGTGAGCACGACCCGGCGGGCGCCGAACCGCGCCGACAGCCAGCCGCTCGCCGGGATCAGCGCGGCCAGCGTCACCAGATAGGCCGTGATGATCAGGCTGATGCCGCCCGTCGTCAGGTCCAGCGAGTGCGCGATCCTGGGGGCCGAGGTGGTCACGATCGTGCCGTCGAGCATCTCCATGAACATGCACGCCGCGACGAGCAGGGCAACCCGGCGTTGGCGAGGATCGATCGTGGTCCGCATCGGTTAGTTCTACCTACCGCCGCCTGAGGGTCGCGAGCCAGGCCGGTGCGCCGTGGTCGCCATGGAAGCGTGTATGGATGCGGTCGGGTTCGATCGCCGCGAGATCCCATCCAGTGCTGGGATTGAACGCGGCGCTCAGCTCTGCGCGAGTGACCGGGTGCGGGCCGGTATCAGGACCCTCGTCGCTGAAGCACAACACGTACAGGGTTCCGTGGCGCTCGGTGGCCGACCCGAGGCTCGCCGTATACCGGCGCCGCTCGTCGGCGTCGAACGTGTGGAACAGCCCGCAGTCGAGCACCGTGTCAAACCTGCGAGCCAGCCGCTCGAGTTCGAACGCGTCGGCCACGGCAAACTCGGCACCGAGCCCGCGATTGACGGCTTTGGCGCGGGCGATCGCCACCGCCGTGTCGGCCACGTCGACGCCGAGGACCGACAATCCGAGCGCCGCGAGGTGAAGGGCGTTCTCGCCGGTCCCACAACCCGCGTCCAGCACCGCCCCGCCGAATCCGCCCGCCGACGCCAGGCGCAGCACCGCCGGTTGTGGCGCTCCGATATCCCAGGGCGCGGGGCCCTGCTGGTACGACGCGTCCCACGGCAGTCCGCTCAGCTGCTCGTGACTGGTCGGGCGCCGATCGCCGAATCCGCTCACCGTGCGATTCTGCCCGGTGCTTAGGTCATGGCGCGAGCGACGCCGCCGCTGCCGGCGAGCCGTGCCGCCAGCCCGACCGGAATCACCGTCAGGATCAGCACCGCCCCGACCACGACGTTGACCTCGGG
>WQWK01000359.1 GCA_009785395.1 Conexibacteraceae bacterium | reverse complement strand
CGGACCGATCTGCTCGTCGGTGAGGCTGCACTCGGGAACCGCCAGTCGCAGTGGGTGACTCATCTCCTGCGGGCGCGGATGATCGCTGCGCCGGCGTGCTCGTGCACCCGGTGGGTCTCGGTGAACTCGGCGTCCGTAAAGTCGGCGGCACGCAGAGCGTCTGCGAACTCGTCCCGAGTCAGCGCCCCTGCGATGCAGCCGGTCCACGCTTCCACGTCCCGCTTCGTGGCGTCATCCATGCCGGGGTCGGCGATCACGTCCGAGACGGCGAATCGGCCGCCCGACTTGAGCACTCGCGCGGCTTCGGTGAGCACCTTGGGCTTGTCGGGGGAGAGGTTGATGACGCAGTTGGAGATCACCGCATCGACGCTAGCGTCGGGGAGCGGCAGTTCCTCGAGATAGCCCTTGAGGAACTCCACGTTCTTAACGCCCGCCTCGTCGGCGTTGCGCCGCGCGAGGTCGAGCATCTCGTCGGTCATGTCGATCCCGATCGCCCTGCCGGTCGGACCGACCCGCCTGGCGGAGATCAGCACATCGGCGCCGGCGCCACAGCCGAGGTCGAGCACGACTTCGCCCTCGTGGAGATCGGCGACCGCCGTCGGCACGCCACAGCCGAGCGAAGCCCCGATTGCCGCCTCGGTCGCGCCCTCCTCGTTCGTCTCGTGGTACAGCACCGAGCCGAACGCGCCCTCTCGATCGGCGGCGCTCGTCACGGTGCCGGGCGCCGAAACCGCGAATGCCGCATATTTCTCGCGCACCGCCTCGCGGGCGTCGTTTGCTCCGGCCGTCTTGCCGGCGGAGCAGCCGCACCCCTCGCCACGCTGCGGCCCACAGCATTCAGCCTTGTCGACCGGCTCACAGCAGCTCGCCTGCGTGTGCGGGGAACAGCAGCCATTGTCTAGCTCAGCCATGCGGACAGCTCCTTGAGCGCGTCGGGGATCACGAAGTAATACGCCCACAGCCCCTGCCGCTCAGAGCCGACGATGCCGGCGTCGCGCAACACCTTGAGATGGTGCGAGACGGTCGGCTGCGAGAGATCGAACAGCGGCACGAGCTCACAGACGCACACCTTCCCCGCGTGCTTTCGCAACACGTCGACGAGCTGCAGGCGGACCGGGTCGCCGAGCGCCTTGGCGACTGCTGCCATGCGAATCGCCTGATCGCGCTCAACGTCGGGGTACACGACTGGCTCGCAGCACGCCTTGCCGGCCGGCCGCTTGGTCTTTGGCGCGAGCTCCAGGAGCGGCAGATCGACAGACATCTATTTATGAGTATCAATTGAAGTGATGCCTGTCAATGCTTAGACTCACACGGGAGATGAGCGCCCCCACCCCGCCACTGGCTCGCCGCCTGCTCGCCGAACTGCTCGGCTCGGCGTTTCTGGCCGCGCTCGTAATCGGCTCTGGGATTGCTGCGCAGGCCCTGTCACCCCACGATGTGGGGCTCGAGCTGTTCGAAAACGCGGCTGCCACCGCCGTGGGGCTCTACGCGATCATCCTCATGTTCGGGCCGGTATCGGGCGGGCACTTCAACCCTGTCGTGTCGCTGGCCGACGCAAGCTTCGGCGGCATGTCCTGGGCTGACGCGCTCGCCTATCTGCCGGCCCAGGTCGCCGGCTGCGTGCTGGGGGCTCTCGCAGCGAACGGTATGTTCGCCAAAGCCGCCATCAGCATCTCGACGCACCACCGCGCGAGCGTCGCTCACCTGCTCGGCGAGGTGATCGCCACCAGCGGGCTGATCCTCGTGATCTTCTCGCTCGCGCGGACGCATCGCGCAACGCAGGCGCCGGCTGCCGTCGGCGCCTACATCGGCGCCGCCTACTGGTTCACCAGCTCAACCAGCTTCGCCAACCCGGCGATCACCGTCGGCCGGATGTTCTCTGACACGTTCGCCGGCATCGCGCCGGCCTCGGGACCGATGTTCATCGTCGCTCAGCTAGCCGGCGGCGGGCTCGCGTTTCTCGCAATCAGAGCTCTCTATCCACAGCTCACCGCGCGCGACGCCACCAACGTCGTGCTGCCACGCACCTCATGAGCAAGGTCCTCTTCGTCTGCAAGCAGAACGCCGGTCGCTCTCAGATAAGCCAGGCACTGTTCGAGCGCGCCGCGGGCGGCCGCCATCAAGCTCTCTCGGCCGGCACCACCCCGGCCACCCATGTTCACCCCGCAGTGATCCTGGTGATGAACGAGCTCGGGATCGACCTCAGCAGCCGCACACCACAGCGGCTGACCCGCGAACTCGCCCAGCAGGCCGACCTCGTCGTGACGATGGGCTGCGGCGACGAATGCCCGTTCATCCCCGGCAAGCGCTACATCGACTGGGATCTCACCGATCCCGCCGGACAGCCCATCGAGCGGGTCCGCGAGATCCGCGACGACATCGACCGCCGCGTCCACGAACTCCTGGGCGAACTCAGCTAAGGCACCGAGCACTCCGTCGTTCGCGGCACGCCTGCCTGGGCGGCGGCGTTGGGAAAGCCCCGCTCGCAGGCGGGGCTTTCGCTTTGACAGGGGAGAGAAGGCCAGGCCGGGAGAGGAAGCCGGCAGGCCGGGTCGCTCAGCCGGCGTTGACGTCGTCAGTCGCGCGGACCTCGGACACGGCCGGTGCCGCGTTTGCCGGCGTGATCTGGGCGGGCTCGAGGTCGCCGCTGATCGACTCCTTGAAGCCGCGCAGCCCGGATCCGAGCGACTTGCCGAGCTCCGGCAGGCGCTTGGCGCCGAACACGAGCAGCAACAGCACGAACAGCAGGGCGAGGTGCGTCGGGTTGTCCAATCCAAACATGAGGTTGCTCCCATCTGGTCGAGGCGGGTTTTGCGCTTACTACGCAGCGAACCCGCGAGCGGATCAATCACCGGGGTGATCCGCTCGCGCCGGCCGCGCGTATAGGGGCCATGGATATCCACGG
>WQWK01000358.1 GCA_009785395.1 Conexibacteraceae bacterium | reverse complement strand
GCCCGTACTCCTACGCGGAGTTGCGCGCGCGGGTCACGGCGCTGCTGCGCCGCCGCCGGCGTCTGTCGACGGCCGCCCGCCTGCGGGTCGGCTCGCTGGAGATCGACGCGCTTGCGCGCCAGGCGTGGATCGACGGGCTCCCCGTCGCGCTCTCCAGCAAGGAGTTCACGCTGCTGCACACGCTCGCGCGCGAGCCGGGGCGCGTGTTCGCGCGCGAGGAGCTGATGGCCACCGTGTGGGGCTGGGGCGATGCCGGCCGTGGCGCGCAGCAGACGCGCACGCTCGACTCGCACGCTTCACGCCTGCGTCGCAAGCTCTCCGCGCACGGCGCCAGCTACGTCATCAACGTCTGGGGCGTCGGCTACCGGCTCGTCGACGTGCCGCTGCAGCCGGCGGGGGTGGATCGGCTCGCCGCCTGACGTTGGCGGCGAGCCGTCAGAGGCGGGTCAGCAGGTCGCTTCGACGTGGGTCCGGCCCGCTCATCTGACGCGGGCCGGACCGCCCAGTTGTGGGCGCAGAGGGAGGTCAGGTGGGAGCCAGGTGGCGATTTGGGTTGCAAAGTGGGAGAGAGTGGTTTATCGTGGGTGACGCATGCAGAGACCCGGGTGGCAGGGCTCCTCCCACCCGGCCACCCGGGTCTCATCTTTCGGCCAGACAGATGAGAACCCTTGATCTTCCGCGGAACCTTCGAACACTCGCTCGATGCGAAGAACCGGCTGACGGTTCCCGCCAAGTTCAGGGCCGGGCTGGCGGGCCGCCTCGTGCTGGCGATCACGCCGCCGACCGCGGAGAGCAGCGCGCGGTCGCTCTCGATCTGGCCGGCCGAGGCCTTCGACGAGTTCGCCGAGTCGGCGCTCAAGAGCCTGCATCCGCTGTCCCCGCGCGCCGAGGCGCTGCGCAACGCGCTCTACGCGAACTCCTGGGATGTGGAGCTCGACGCCGCCAACCGGCTGATGGTTCCCCAGCCGGCACGGGACTTCGCCGGACTCGACAAGGACGCGGTCATCACCGGCGCCGGCAGCAGCCTCCAGGTCTGGGACCGCGAGGCCTACGCGGCGCACAACGCGGGCATTCTCGCCCGCTTCCCCGAGATTGCGGCGAGCTTTGACCACACTGATTGACATGACCACCCCGCATGTGCCGGTCCTCGCAGGCGAACTGATCGAGTTGCTCGATCCGGCACCCGGCGCGGTCGCGGTCGACTGCACGGTCGGCGGTGCCGGTCACGCACGGCTCGTCGCCGAGCGGATCGGCTCGGGCGGCACGCTGATCGGGATCGACCGTGACCCGATCGCCCAGGAGCGGTTCGCCGAGCTGGCCGCGGACGCGGCCTGCGAGACGCGCTTCATCCGCGCCGACTTCGTCACCGGCCTCGCGCAGCTGCGTGACGAGGGCGTGGGGGCCGACCTCGTCTACATGGACCTCGGTATGTCGTCGATGCAGGTGGACACCTGGGAGCGCGGGTTCTCGTACTCGTATGACGCGCCACTCGACATGCGCATGGACCCGTCGCAGGAGCTGACCGCGGCCGCTCTGGTCAACACCTGGGACGAGCGGCGGCTGGCTCGCCTGCTGCGCGACTACGGCGAGGAGCGCTTCGCCGGCCAGATCGCGCGGGCGATCACGCGCGCCCGTGCCCACGCCGAGCTCGCGACCACCCAGGACCTTGTCGATGTGATCAAGAGCGCCGTTCCGGTGCCGGCGCAGTTCGCCGGCGGTCATCCCGCCAAGCGCACGTTCCAGGCGCTGCGGATCGCGGTCAACGACGAGCTGACCCAGATCGACGAGGCGCTGCCGCTGGCGTGGGAGGTGCTCGTACCGGGGGGACGCCTGGCGGCGATCTCCTTCCACTCACTCGAGGACCGGCGCGTGAAGCGCTTCCTGGCAGAGAAGGCGCGCGGCTGCATCTGCCCGCCCGACCTTCCGATCTGCGTCTGCGGCCACGAGCCGGAGGCCGATGTGCTGACCCGTCGCGCGATCGCCCCGACCCCGGGCGAGGTCTCAGCGAACCCACGATCCAAGTCCGCGCACCTGCGCGTGGCCCGCAGGCTCTGACAGCGAGGAGAACTGATGCCCCCAGCAGCAGCCACCGCCGCCGGACGCAGCGCTCCGCGCCCGTACCGTGCGGCCCAGGCGGTCCCGCCGCGCCCGCGCCGTGAAGCTCAGGCGGCCCCGCCGCGCCCCTACCGCGAGGCTCAGGCGGCCCCGCCGCGCCCGCGCCGCGCGGTCGCTGCACCGGCCCGGCCGCTGCGCGAGGCCCCTGTGCCCGCTCGCCCCCGGCGCGAGCTCCCGGCGCGGCACCGCGAGGCGCTCCGGCGTGAGGCCGCGCGCCACCACCGGCGCTCACGCGAGCTGCCGCGGCTCGACCGCATCGTCCGCGGCCGTGCCTGGATCCCCGTGCTCGCCGTGATGCTGTTCGCGATCGTGGCGATGCGGGTCGAGGTGCTGAAGCTCGGATCCAGCGTCGGCGCCGAGACGCAGCGGGCATCGGTTCTGCAGAGCAGCAACGCGACCCTGCGCTCGCAGGTCTCCGAGCTGTCGGGCAGCCAGCGGATTCTGCAGCTCGCCGCAGGCTACGGGATGATCATGCCGGGGCCGATGGACACCCACTTCGTGCAGGCTAGCCGGGCGCACAACGTCGGCGCCACGATCCAATCGATCCATGAGCCGGACCGTTCAGTCTTCCTGAGCGGGATCGCGAACGAGCGCCAGACGAACGTCAGCAGCACGCTCGCGGACGCGCCGCCCACCACGTCCCCGCCGGCGTCCACCTCCACACCGGGCTCCACTTCCACCTCGACACCACCGGCGAGCACGGCGACGTCGACACCCCCGGCGAGCACCGGCACGGCCGTGGGCTCGACCACCGGCGGCTCCGGACTAGCGGGCTAGACGCCATGTCGACAG